>QCSX01000007.1 GCA_003209065.1 Prochlorococcus sp. AG-670-N10 | reverse complement strand
ATAGAAAATATACTCCATGGTAAAAACGTTATTGGAATGTTCCAAAAATAATAATAAAAAGGATTTGTAGAGTCGTTTTTGTTAGAAAGAAAATTAAATTTCTCGAACAAGTAAAATATAATATTCTGATCTAAATAAAAATTTATATAGTAAGTCCATAGTAGAAATGGAACAAATCCAATAATTAATCCAAGCCAAAAGTATTTATTAAATAGCAATTTTATTTTTGTAAATAAATATGGTGATAATGCCGCAAGAGGAACAGCCACAAGAAAGGTCTTCATCATAAAAGCTAACCCTATCCAAATACCAAAAAGTAAAATATAGAAATCGCTTTTATTTTCTTTTATTTTTACTAAAGAAAATACTCCAATGGTCACCAAACAGGAATAAATAAGATCTTGAGTAGCTAAATGAGAGTAGTCAAACCATAAATAGGTTGTAGAAAGTATAAGTGGAGATACAATTGCATGATTTTTACCGAAAAATTCTTCATGTAATTTGTAAGTTATTAGCAACATTAAAATTGCTGCAATCGTTGTGGGCAAATATGCTGCAAAAGGATTTTTGCCAAATATTTCTTGTGATTTTGCTATTAAAACTTGCAACCCATTTGTTCTATCTAAAACATATTCGTCCCACCATAAAGGAATTATCCAGTTACCTTTCTCAAGTATCCATCTAGCCTGCAAAGCATAAAATCCTTCATCAAAGGCGATATAACTTCTTTTCCCGTAATAGAAAATGAGAGGAACAAAAAGACAAATCTTTAAAAAATTTTTAAAATTATTATTTCTTTCAATCATGTTGTTATTAATATACAAAACTTTAATACCGACAATTGAAATTGAAACAATGACCTAATCTTTAATTCACAGTTTCTCTTCCATTGAGCTGAATCGGCAGTATAAAAACTTTTAAATTTTCATATAGAATAATTTTATATTTGAAATAACTAATGTCAAAAATTGATCCTGAACTAAAAAAAAAGTTAATTAAGGAGTCTCAGGCTCCTTTTAAAGGATTAAGAAAAGTATTATGGATAGCTTTTACAGGCTCAGCTTTTTTAGGTCTTTTCATAATGCTTTCAAAAATTGCTAGTGGTAATGAAATACAGCAAAATAATCTTTTAATACAACTAGGAGCTTGTGCATTATTTCCTTTCTTATTTTTCTTAGAAAGAAATAAAGAAAATTAAGTTATTTATTTAACTTTCTTTTTTTAGTTACAAATTTGAATGCTTCTATAATATCTCCTTCATTCCAAGTTGAGAATTTATCACATCCGACTCCACACTCAAAGCCTGTATTAACTTCTTTTACATCATCTTTAGATCTTTTCAGAGAATCTAAATTACCTTCAAAAATTACTTTATCTGATCTAAGTACTCTTAAAGAGCAATTTCTTTGCAGTTTACCACTTTGTATATAACACCCAGCAATAGCTCCTTTACCAACCGCAAAAGTAGCTCTTACTTCAGCTTGACCTAAAGATTCTTCAACTAGATCAGGCTCAAGTAATCCTTCCATAGCGGATTGAATATCTTCTAAAAGTTTATAGATGACTTCATACTCTCTTATGTCAACATTATTTGAGTCGGCTGCTTTCTTGGCACCAGAGGCTAATGATGTATTAAATCCTATTATTACTGAGCCCGAAGCAGCAGCAAGATCTATATCAGTCTCAGTTATTTCTCCTGGCGCGGAGAGAAGAACTCTGACTTGAACCTCATTTTTGGGTAATTGTTCTAGTGAACCTAATATAGCTTCTACACTACCTTGTACATCTGCTTTAAGAATTAGATTTAATTCTTTAAGTTCCCCATCATTTGCTTGAGTAGATAAAGATGACAAGCTCACTCTTCTAGATGCCATTTGTTGGGCTAATTTAGTTGCTCTTGCATCAGTAGCTCTTTCTCCTACAATTGCTCTGGCAGTTTTCTCATCGGGATAAACTTCAAATTCATCACCTGCTGTGGGAACTTCACTAAATCCAAGTGCTTCCACTGGATATGAAGGTCCTGCTTCCTTAATTCTATCTCCATGTTCATCAACCATTGCTCTGATTTTTCCAAGTACAGAACCAGCAGCTAAAACATCGCCAGCTTTTAATGTTCCATTCTGTACTAATAAAGTTGCAACAGGACCTTTAGCCTTGTCTAAATGAGCTTCAATTACTGTCCCTTTTGCTAATCTTTCTGGGTTTGCTTGGAGATCTTCAACTTCAGAAACCAATAAGATCATTTCAAGTAATTTATCAATATTTTGTTTCTTGATGGCACTAACTGGTACCATCACAACGTCTCCCCCCCAGTCTTCTGCAATTAAATCTTTTTCTGATAATTCTTGTTTAACTCTCTCTGGAGAAGCACCTTCTTTATCAATCTTATTTATAGCCACCACGATTGGTACTTCTGCCGCTCTCGCATGACTAATAGCTTCAAGTGTTTGAGGTCTACAACCATCATCAGCTGCCACTACAAGGACTGCTACGTCTGTAACTTTTGTACCTCTTGCACGCATGGCAGTAAACGCTTCATGACCTGGAGTATCAAGAAAAGTTAGCTTTTTCTTTTTTGATTCGTGCTCAAATTCAACTTGATAAGCTCCAATATGTTGAGTTATTCCACCTGCTTCTCCCGAGGCTATTCTCGATTCTCTAATAGAATCTAAAAGACTGGTTTTACCATGATCAACATGACCCATCACAGTAACGACTGGTGGTCTTTTGATAAGACTTCCCATATCATCAGTTTCAATCATGTCTACAGTTTTCTTTGCAGCTTCTTCTACGTCATCTTGTAAAACAGGGACTCCAAATTCTTCAGCTACAGTTTCAATTGTTGCCAAATCAAGTGATTGAGTAACGGTAGCTGTAATGCCTTTGAAGAAAAGAGACTTTATTATTTCGGAACTTTCAAGACTAAGCTTATCGGCTAATTCTTGAACTGTTAAATTATCCTCAGGTACAATAATCATTTCTGGTCTTACTTGTTTGGCATCTTTTGCTGCTCTTAGTTCCATAGCTCTTCTCTTTTGTCTTTGCCTAGTTGTCTCTTTTTTCTTTTTCTTAAATTGTCTTGTACCTTTTTGTGATTTTGGATCTTCAGACTTTTCTTTTTTCGGACGAGCCAAACTAGCCGATAGTATTGAAACTTTTTCTCCTGAATATCCGCTAGTCTCAGACGTTAGTGAATCATCATTTTCACCAATAATATGGACTTTTTGTCTTTGTTTTTGGGGGTTTTTATTTCTTAATGCTTCTAGCTTTGCGCTATCATCCCAATCTGTTCTCCCTGGTTTCTTAGAGTTGTTTGTAAATGATCTATGGGGTGGTTTTTTTGCAGTAGGAGATGTATTTAAACGACTATTAGGTGCTTTTGCCTTCTGCTTAGATCCATCAACTTTTTGTTTATCAAAATTAGATTTAACAAGTTTTTCTTTATCTGAGATATTCGTTTTCTGTAGCTGCATCAGTTCATTAGGGGATACTGGCTTCCTAATACCTGAAGGATTCTGATTATTAAATTTTGTCCCAGACCTGTTGGGATCCCCCTGCCTGTAAGGACTTCCTGGCCTATTAGGAGCCCCCTGCCTGTAAGAGCTTCCTGGTCTATTGGGAACCCCCTGTCTATTTTGACCTCCAGTTCTGTTAGGAATACCTTGTCTATTTGGAGTGCCTGGTCTATTCGAATCTCCCTGCCTATAAGGGCTCCCTGATCTATTAGGAGCTCCCTGTCTATTTTGCCCCTCATTCCTACTAGAAACACCTTGTCTATTTTGACTCCCTGGCCTATTGGGAGTTAGTTGTCTGTTTGGTATACCAGGTCTATTTGCAGAAGCTTGTGTATTTAATGGGGGTCTGCTGGTATTGGAATTTTGTCTGTTTGAATTAATTTTGGGATCTTCCCTTCTGATCGGAGCACCCACAAGTTCAGGTGTATTTTTAACACGAGGATTATTTAAATTCTTTTTCGGAAAATTATCTTTGTTATTTAATCTATTTGATGGTTGAGGTCTTTGATTTAAAAAATTATTTTTTTTATTATTAGCGTTAACATCTATATTAGAAGTTAAATTTTTAGGCTTTTCAATTAATTGAATAGGAGGTCTTGTAGGACTTTTTGTTGTTGGTGCTGAAGTATTATTCAAAGATCTTTTGTCTTGGACAATCTTTGTGGGGTCTTTTTTATCTTTTGAATTTGTTGTTTTAAATGAATTATTAGTTTTATTTTGAGTATTTGAAAGCGCCCGGGACTGGAGGTTAGAGACAACTGAAGGCGAGGTTAGATTTGTAACCTTATTTGTATTTTTTTTATTTGAGCTTATTACTGAATTTACTGGCTTATTAATAGGCTTAATCAAAAGAGGTTTTTTATTTAAACTTTCTTTTGGTGACTTCTGTTGATGCGAGGGATTGGCAAGAGGTTTATTAAATTTATCTTGATTATCAATATTTTGTCGTTGTTTATTAGTAGCTTTAAATGAAGATTTACTTAAAGAAAGGATTTCTTTGCCAGTATTTTTGTTATTGATAAGATTTTTTATTTTTTTTGCATCCTCTAAGCTTATTGAACTGCTGTGACTTTTAACTGATATTGAAAGTTTTTGAGCAGCATCCAATATATCTTTGTTTTCCAGTTTTAGATCTCTGGAAAGTTCATAAACTCTGATTTTATCGCTGATAGTCATTTAGTCTAAAAGTTACTCTTTTTTTTGAAATTTTTAGAGAATTTAATTTTAATTATATGCTCTTTTGGGATAGTTATTTATAGTTTGCAATTTCTCTCTCAAAAATATCAAAAAAATCATGATTTAAAGCGCTTTTTAAAGCTTTTTGAAGCTTTTTCTTAAGTTTAGAATCTGAGGAACACTTTTTTGATTTACAAATGTAAGCAGAACGACCCATGCCTTGATTTAGCATTATTCCTAACTTATGATCCTTAGTAATCTTCAAAAGATTATTTCTATCAAAAGTTATCCTGCAGGAAACACACTTACGAATAACAGGAGTTTTTTGTATCACCGCGTTTTATCCTCTGTCGATATTAATTCATCTGGATTCATATTTGCTATTTGGCTATTTTCGGAAGGAATTTCTTCTTCGTATGATTCGTCTCCATATTCTTCATCATCTTCAGGTAGAGGATAAAGTTCCCTCAATCTTGCATCTTCTTCTGCTCTAGATGCTTGCTCTGCCTCCAATCTCTGTTCAGCTTCTCTTCGGAGATTCTCTTCTTCCTCTCTTTGAATAATTAATTCTGATACTGCAGTATCTTCTGATTCTTGATCGTATTCATGAGAGTTTTTAACGTCTATTTTCCACCCAGTTAATCTTGCAGCAAGACGAACATTTTGACCTTCTCTTCCTATGGCAAGACTTAATTGATCAGGAGGCACTAAAACGTGAGCATGTTGTCCTTCGGGATCAACTAGCCTGACAAGGTCAACTTTCGCTGGGCTTAAAGAATTTAATATATATTGAATGGGATCAGATGACCACTTAATAACATCAATTTTTTCCCCCCTTAATTCATTAACTACCTGTTGAATCCTTGCCCCTCTTGCTCCAATGCAAGCACCCACGGGATCAACTTCTCTTTCAATACTATCAACTGCGACTTTAGTTCTTGGTCCTACAGCCCTTGAAGGAGGATTTGCTTCTCTTGATACAGCAACGATTTTTACTGTACCTTCCTGAATTTCTGGGACTTCATTCTCAAATAAATAAACCACTAAACCAGCATTAGCTCTACTTACAAAAAGTTGTGGTCCCTTTCTCGATATTTCACTGACTTCTTTAAGAAATACTTTGAATGTTGCGTTAGCTCTATAATTATCATTCGGCAATTGATCCCTTTTAGGAAGTTCTGCCTCTACTTCTGGTCTACCAATACCTGAGCTGACACCCATTATGACTGATTGTCTTTCAAATCTTATAACTCTTGCTGTTAAAACGGGATCTTCCAAATCTGCGAATTCTTCTTGAATCATTTTTCTTTGTTGGTCTCTTAACTTTTGAGCCAACACTTGCTTTGTAGTTGAGGCAGCCATTCTGCCAAAATCTTCTTTTTCAGGAGTGACATCAAGAACAACGGTATCACCTATTTGAGCATCGTCAGCAACTTGTTTTACTTCAACAAGAGATATTTGATGATCTTCGCTCTCAACCTCTTCAACAATGATTTTACTTGATAAAATCCTATAACCTTCTTCATCTAGGTCAAATCCCACATCAAAGTTACTAAAATATTCATCATCAAATGGATCTTCCTTTATTCCAATGTAGAAGGTTCTTCTGTATTTTTCGTAACCTTTAAGTAAGGCTTCACGTAAGGCTGATTCAACAACGTGAGGAGGCAATTTTTTTTCCTCACTGATGTCCTCAATAAGATTGTTTAAACCTGGGAGAATTACTAATGCCATCTATGATGGGTAAAATGGATAATGGTTGAAAGACATTAGTCTTTTAGAGTGCAAAGACTAATCTTTAATACTTCATTAAAAGGGATTTTTTTTATCTTACCTTTTATGTTAATGGCTAAATAATCTTTAGACTTTTCATAAAGTAAACCATTCAAAAATTTTATTTTTGAATTTTTTTGGTTTAACTCAACATTAACTGGAAAACCTTTAAAAGTTTTGAAGTCTCTTTCTGAGGTTAATTCATCACTGACCCCTTGACTACTAATTTCTAAAACATATGAACATTTTAAAAGATTTGAATTTTCTATTACATCAGATGCGGGGGTATTGAATCTTGAACAATCATTTAAAGAAATATCTTCCTTATTAGTTTTTTTAATAATAATTTTTATAATTATTGGATTTTGATTTGTCAGTAAATTTAAACTATAAACCTCCAGATTAAATTCTCTGGCGACTTCTTGAAGAAGTATTTCTAAATTGTTTTTAAGTTCTCTATCCAATTAATCTAATTTTTAGTCTTTTTTATTATTTATGTTTCATTTTTACACATAAAAATGTTTTTTGAAAAAATTTTCTTATATGTAATTTATGGATGTAAACAAAAAAACAACAATAGGAAATTTATTCAATTAAATTTTAAATACATAGTAAAGACTTAACAAGAAAATGGGATTTCAAAAAAATAAGTATATTTATTTATTCAAAATAAGTTTAATAGTATCTTCTTTTTTAATTAATTTTTTCCCTTTTTCCGAAGTCTCAGCTTTAAATTCTCTTGATGGACATAATTTTGTTTCCGATGCAGTCAAAAATGTAGGCCCTGCAGTAGTTAGAATTGATACTGAAAGATTAGTAGAAAGACAACAGTTTGATCCGACTTTGTTAGATCCATTATTAAGAGATTTACTTGGAGAACCTGGAATTGCTCCTGATAGAGAAAGAGGTCAAGGTTCAGGTGTGATTATTGATAGAAATGGTTTAGTTTTAACAAATGCTCATGTTGTAGAAAGAGTTGATAATGTATCAGTCACGTTGGCAGATGGAACTAATTGTGATGGTCAAGTTTTGGGAACTGATTCAATTACTGATTTAGCTTTAGTTAAAATTGAAGATCAAATTAATTCTAGTTATGCACCTTTAGGAGACTCAGAGGAGCTTGAAGTTGGGGATTGGGCAATAGCCCTTGGCACTCCTTATGGCCTTGAGAAAACAGTGACTCTCGGAATAGTTAGTAGTCTTCATAGAGATATTAATTCATTAGGTTTTTCTGATAAAAGACTTGATCTTATACAAACAGATGCTGCAATTAATCCAGGTAATTCAGGAGGTCCACTGATAAATTCTAATGGCCAGGTAATTGGGATTAATACTCTAGTTAGAAGTGGACCTGGTGCTGGCCTAGGTTTTGCAATACCTATAAATTTAGCTAAAAACGTTTCTGACCAATTATTAGAAAATGGTGAAGTTATTCATCCTTATTTGGGCGTACAGCTGATTTCCTTGAATCCTAAAATTGCTAAACAACACAATGAAGATCCGAATGCTATTTTTCAATTACCTGAGAGGTCCGGAGCTTTAATTCAATCGGTAGTACCAAATAGTCCAGCAGAAAAAGCAGGATTGAGAAGAGGTGATTTAGTAATTGCGGCTGAAAATATTTTAATAGAAGAACCTAAGACTTTATTAGAGGAGGTAGAGAAAGCTCAAATTGGAAAAATATTTCTCTTAAATGTCTTAAGAGATAATAAAGAAATTAAAGTTAATATTAAACCTGAAGCACTTCCAGGTTTGACATAATTCATGTGTTGAAATTTAATAATCAATAAACTTTAGATTAAAAACATTTTGGATTTACAGACTCAGATGAAACAAATAGTTGCTGATGCAGCTATTAAAGATGTAGAAGATGGAATGATCGTAGGTTTAGGTTCTGGTTCAACTGCAGCGCTTATGATAAAAAGTCTTGCTGAACAAATTAGATCAGGCAAATTAAAAGACGTTAGAGGAGTTCCAACTTCTTTTCAGTCTGAGGTTCTTGCACTAGAACTTAAGATTCCGTTAATTGATTTAGCTTCAGTTACTCAAATTGATTTAGCTATTGATGGAGCAGACGAAGTAGATCCTGACTTTCAACTTATAAAGGGTGGTGGAGCTTGCCATGTCCGAGAAAAATTGGTTGCATCTAAAGCAAATAAATTATTAATTGTTGTTGATGAAACAAAGCTAGTACAAAATTTAAACTTAGTTTTCCCTTTGCCTGTAGAGGTGCTACCTTCTGCTTGGAAGCAGGTGAAGGATATAGTTTCAGAAATGAGTGGAGTTTCTTATTTAAGGATGGCAACAAAAAAGGCAGGCCCAGTTGTGACGGATCAAGGCAACTTGATTTTGGATGTTTTATTCAATGATGGGATAAAAAATCCAAAAGATTTAGAAATGCGTATTAATAATATACCTGGAGTCCTAGAAAACGGATTGTTTGTTAATTTAACAGACAAGGTTTTGGTGGGTAAAATTGAGAATGACCTTCCAGTATTATTTTCACCTTCTAAGGGTAATTAATCTTCAAATCTAATTTTTACTGAATTTGCATGGCTATGTAAACCTTCACTATTTGCCAAATTTATAATATCTAAGCTGTTGATTTTTAGACTTTTTTCATTAAATTCAATTATTGAGGAATTCTTCATGAAAGTTTCAACTCCTAATGAGCCACTAAATCTTGCATTCCCACATGTGGGTAAAGTGTGGTTTGGTCCAGCCAAATAATCACCTACAGCTTCCGGGGTCCATTTTCCTAAAAAAATCGCACCTGCATTTTCAATGGTTTGAAGCGTCGTTTTTGGATCAATAGTAATTATTTCTAGATGTTCTGGCGCAAACTCATTGCTAAGCTCAATGCATGATTCTAAATTATCGCAAATAGCAATTAATCCCCAATTCTTAATTGATTGATTACAAATTTCTTTTCTGGGGTGATGTTCTATTTTCTTGAACACTTCATCAAAAACTTCTTGAGCTTGATCATTTGATGTTGTCAAAAGTATTGAGGAAGCTAATGGGTCATGCTCGGCTTGGGCTAATAAATCTGATGCTATTTGAGAACTTTTAGCTGTTCTATCCGCGATTATTAAGATTTCACTTGGACCTGCTAACGAATCAATTCCAGTAAATCCATATATTAACTTTTTAGCAGCTGTGACATAGATATTTCCAGGCCCCGTAATTACATCAACTTTATTTACTTGCTCTGTACCAAATGCTAAAGCTCCAATTGCCTGTGCTCCCCCAATTCTAAAAACTTTATCAATCCCTGATAAGTATGCTGCAGCTAAAACAGTTTTATTTATTATCCCTTTTTTATTTCCTGGAGACACCATTGAGATTTCATTAACTCCAGCAACTTTTGCAGGTATCGCATTCATTAAAACTGTACTTGGATAGGCCGCTCTCCCTCCAGGAATATATAAGCCAGCATTTTTTACAGGCATCCATCTTCTTTGGACGGAGTCTCCATGTTCTCCTTTAATAGTAAATGATTCAGGGATTTCTTTCTCATGGAATTTTTTTATTCTTTGATAGGCAATTTCTAATGACTTTTTTAAATGATGATCTGTCTCATCCCATGCAATCTTTAAATCCCTCTCACTAACTTGCATAGGGTTAGGATGAAATCCATCAAATTTTTTTGTATATTTCTCTACAGCTTTATCTCCATGAATTTTTACCTCTTGAAGAATTTCTTCAACTACTGAATTTATTTTTTTATTGTCACCAGAGGTAGTTCTTTTAGAAATCCTTTTCAACTCCTTGAGAGCTTTTTGTTTATTATTTATAATCTTCATATTCTTAATACTTAATTAAAATTTAATTGATTAATTACATGATTAACTGATACTTTATAAATTATATAGTATTGATTAGTTGACTAACTCTTTGATATAGTATGTATTCATAAATTAATTTAATTTCTGTGGCTAATAACAAATCAGCAAAAAAAAGAATTCAAGTGGCTGAAAGAAACCGGTTAGCAAATAAATCATATAAATCATCAGTAAAAACACTAACAAAAAAAACATTGATCAACTGTGAAAAATATAAGAAAGATCCTAATTCAGATAATAAGGAGCAAGTAATTTTTAGTGTAAATGAAACCTTCAGTCTTATCGATAAGGCAATCAAAAAAAAGGTTTTACATAAGAATAACGGCGCTAACAAAAAATCAAGAATTAACAAATTAGTTAAAAATTTTCTTACAAGCAAGTAAGTAAATAAATATGAGCGATATTGAACTCATTGATTCTCATTGTCATTTGATATTTGAAAACTTTGAGAATGATCTTGATGAAGTTGTTTCAAGATGGCGTTCAATAGGAGTAAAAAAACTGCTTCATGCTTGTTGTGAGTTTTCAGAAATTCCTAAATTGCAAAAAATATCTCGAAAATTTGATGAATTATACTACTCAGTTGGTTTGCATCCTCTTGAAGCTAACAAATGGGATTTTAGTTCTAAATCTATATTGAAAAATGCAGCCCAATGTGATTCAAGAGTTGTTGCTATTGGTGAATTAGGATTAGATTTTTTTAAAAGCGATAATACAAATAAACAGATAGATGCTCTTTTACCACAAATGTATTTAGCCTATGAACTAGAATTGCCTGTGATTATTCATTGTAGAGAAGCTGCAAATGAGATGATAAAAATATGTAATAAGCTATCTAAACAAGGTAACTGTCCTAAAGGAGTACTACATTGTTGGAGTGGAACTCCAGACGAGATGAAGCAATTTTTAGATCTTGGATTTTACATAAGTTTTAGCGGAATAGTTACATTCCCAAAAGCATACGAAATTCATGAATGCGCAAGAATTGTTCCCTCTGATAGATATTTAATAGAAACAGATGCACCTTTTTTAGCTCCTGTCCCTTACAGAGGGAAAAGAAATGAGCCAGCCTTTGTTGAAAGTGTGGCCAAGTCTATAGCTAGTCTCAGGTCAGCAGAATTGAGAAACATTGCTAGAGAGTCATATAGGAATGCTGAAGATTTATTTAAATTTGACTTGATAAAGTAACACCAAACCTGTTAGTATTAGAAATTACTGGAAATTTTTCTTAATTATTGGCAGCTAGCTTATTAAAGCTTGGTTTATTAACCTACTTCTTTAATTACATCAGCTATTCTTAATTGAGATATTTGTTGAATTCAAGACTAAATCCTCGATTTCAATTCAAAATCTTGATTAGCATTCTAAAAGTTAAGTCAAACTTACAGTAATTAGTAAATCTTACAGAATGGCGGGTTTTCTTGGATGAGCAGTAGCGCTTTACAGATAGCTAAAACAGCAACTTATCTACCAGATTTGGTTGAAGTACAAAGGGCAAGCTTTAAATGGTTTTTAGAAAAAGGCTTAATTGAAGAATTAAAAAGCTTTTCTCCAATTACTGACTACACAGGTAAATTAGAATTACATTTTATTGGTGAAGAATATAGGTTAAAAAGACCTAGGCATGATGTAGAAGAAGCAAAAAGAAGAGATGCAACTTTTGCTTCTCAAATGTATGTCACATGTAGACTTATAAATAAAGAAACAGGAGAAATCAAAGAGCAAGAGGTCTTTATTGGCGAACTACCTTTAATGACTGAAAGAGGAACCTTTATTATAAATGGAGCTGAAAGAGTAATAGTCAATCAAATAGTACGTAGTCCTGGGGTTTATTTCAAAGATGAAATGGATAAAAATGGTAGGAGAACTTATAACGCTAGTGTTATTCCTAATCGAGGGGCTTGGCTAAAATTTGAGACAGATAAAAATAATTTACTTTATGTAAGAGTTGACAAAACAAGGAAAATAAATGCACACGTACTTATGAGAGCTATGGGACTCTCAGACAATGATGTGGTTGATAAATTAAGACACCCTGAGTTTTATAAACAATCAATTGAATCAGCTAATGATGAAGGAATAAATTCTGAAGATCAAGCTTTATTAGAACTTTATAAAAAATTACGACCAGGTGAACCTCCTTCTGTTTCTGGTGGGCAACAACTTCTTCATAGTAGGTTCTTTGATCCTAAAAGATATGATTTAGGAAGAGTCGGTAGATATAAAATTAATAAAAAATTGAGACTAACTGTTCCAGATAATATTAGAACCCTTACACATGAGGATGTTCTTTCGACGATTGATTACCTTATTAATCTTGAACTTGATATTGGGGGGGCAAGTTTAGATGATATTGATCATTTAGGTAATAGAAGAGTTAGGTCTGTTGGAGAACTTCTGCAAAATCAAGTTAGAGTTGGGCTTAATCGATTAGAGAGAATTATTAAAGAAAGGATGACTGTTGGTGAGACAGATTCTCTTACTCCTGCTCAGCTAGTGAATCCAAAGCCATTAGTAGCAGCAATCAAAGAATTTTTTGGATCCAGTCAATTAAGCCAATTTATGGATCAAACGAATCCTTTAGCTGAGTTAACCCATAAAAGAAGAATTTCGGCTTTAGGACCGGGTGGACTAACTAGAGAAAGAGCAGGTTTTGCAGTTAGAGATATTCATCCTTCACACTATGGAAGATTATGCCCTATTGAAACTCCTGAAGGCCCAAATGCAGGGCTAATAAATTCTCTCGCAACACATGCGAGAGTTAATGAATATGGTTTTATTGAAACTCCTTTTTGGGAAGTAGAAAAAGGTAGGGTCATTAAAGAAGGTAAGCCTGTTTATTTATCAGCTGACTTAGAAGATGAATGTAGGGTTGCCCCGGGTGATGTGGCCACTGATAAAAGTGGTAATATTCTTGCAAATTTAATTCCAGTTAGGTACAGACAAGATTTTGAGAAAGTACCGCCTCATCAGGTTGATTATGTTCAACTTTCTCCAGTCCAAGTTATCTCAGTCGCTACTTCATTAATACCTTTCTTGGAACATGATGATGCGAATAGGGCTTTAATGGGTTCAAATATGCAGCGTCAAGCAGTTCCATTATTAAGACCTGAGCGTCCCCTAGTTGGAACAGGATTAGAATCACAAGTTGCTAGAGACTCAGGTATGGTGCCAATCACAAAAGTAAATGGAATCGTTTCTTATGTTGATGCTAACGAAATAGTTGTAAAAGATGTAGACGGTAATGAGCATGTTCATTATCTTCAAAAGTACCAGAGATCTAATCAAGATACCTGTTTGAATCAAAGACCAATAGTGAAAAATGGAGACCAAGTAATTTCTGGTCAAGTTCTTGCTGATGGTTCAGCTTGTGAAGGTGGCGAAATAGCTTTAGGACAGAATGTTTTAATTGCTTATATGCCATGGGAAGGATACAACTACGAAGATGCAATACTTGTAAGTGAAAGGATGGTTACTGATGATCTTTATACTTCAGTACATATCGAAAAATATGAAATAGAAGCCAGACAAACTAAATTAGGGCCTGAAGAAATCACTAGAGAAATTCCTAATATTTCAGAAGAAAGTCTGAATAATCTTGATGAAATGGGAATAATCAGAACAGGCGCCTTTGTAGAAAGTGGTGATATTCTCGTGGGAAAAGTTACACCCAAGGGGGAATCAGATCAACCACCAGAAGAAAAACTTTTAAGAGCTATATTTGGTGAAAAAGCACGAGATGTTAGAGATAATTCTCTAAGAGTCCCTAAAACAGAAAAAGGAAGAGTTTTAGATGTTCGCATCTATACAAGGGAACAAGGCGATGAGCTGCCTCCAGGTGCAAATATGGTTGTAAGAGTTTATGTCGCTCAAAGAAGGAAAATACAGGTAGGCGACAAGATGGCTGGTAGGCATGGTAATAAAGGCATAATAAGTAGAATTTTACCCAGGGAGGATATGCCTTATTTACCTGACGGTACTCCAGTTGATATTGTTTTAAATCCTCTTGGTGTTCCAAGTAGAATGAATGTAGGTCAAGTTTTTGAATTATTGATGGGCTGGGCAGCATCAAACTTAAATTGTAGAGTTAAAGTTGTTCCTTTTGATGAGATGTATGGAGCTGAAAAATCTCATCAAACCGTACAAGCATTTTTAAAGGAAGCCTCAAAGCAAAATGGTAAGGATTGGGTTTATAATCCTGAAGATCCTGGAAAGTTATTACTTAAAGATGGTAGAACTGGCGAACCTTTTGATCAACCTGTTGCTGTTGGATATTCTCATTTCCTAAAGCTTGTTCACTTGGTAGATGACAAGATTCATGCTAGATCAACAGGTCCATATTCTTTGGTTACTCAGCAGCCCTTAGGAGGTAAAGCTCAACAAGGTGGACAGAGACTTGGAGAGATGGAAGTTTGGGCTTTAGAGGCATATGGAGCAGCTTATACTTTGCAAGAATTGTTAACTGTTAAGTCAGATGATATGCAAGGAAGAAATGAAGCATTAAATGCAATAGTTAAAGGAAAACCTATTCCTAGACCAGGTACTCCGGAATCATTTAAAGTGTTAATGAGAGAATTGCAATCTTTAGGTTTAGATATCGGTGTATACACAGATGAAGGTAAGGAGGTTGATTTAATGCAAGATGTAAATCCGAGAAGGAATACGCCTTCGAGGCCTACCTATGAATCTCTAGGAACCTCTGAATATGAGGAAGATTAAATACATTATCAAAACTTTCTAATTTAAATCTCCTAAAAATGACTAACAGCAACTTAAGAACAGAAAATCACTTTGATTACGTTAAAATTTCTATTGCTTCGCCGCAGAGAATAATGGATTGGGGGCAGAGGACTTTACCTAATGGACAAGTAGTAGGAGAGGTAACAAAACCTGAGACTATCAACTATAGAACCCTCAAACCCGAAATGGATGGCCTTTTTTGTGAGAAAATATTTGGACCATCTAAAGATTGGGAATGTCACTGCGGTAAATATAAAAGAGTTAGACATCGTGGAATTGTATGCGAGAGATGTGGGGTAGAAGTAACTGAAAGTAGAGTTAGAAGACATAGGATGGGTTATATAAAACTGGCAGCTCCAGTTTCTCATGTTTGGTATTTAAAGGGTATTCCTAGTTATGTAGCTATTCTCTTAGATATCCCACTTAGAGATGTTGAACAGATAGTTTATTTCAATTGTTATGTTGTTTTGGATGTTGGTGATCATAAAGATCTTAAATATAAGCAACTTCTTACCGAAGATGAATGGTTAGAAATAGAAGATGAAATTTACGCAGAAGATTCAACTATTGAAAATGAACCATTTGTTGGTATAGGTGCGGAAGCTCTTAAGCAATTACTTGAGGATCTTGATCTAAATCAGATTGCCGAAGAACTTAGAGAAGAAATTACAAATAGTAAAGGTCAAAAAAGAGCAAAACTTATAAAAAGGATAAGGGTTATTGATAATTTTATAGCAACAAATGCAAAGCCTGAATGGATGGTATTAGATGCTATACCTGTTATTCCTCCTGATCTTAGACCAATGGTTCAACTTGATGGTGGTAGATTTGCGACGTCTGATCTCAATGATCTTTATAGAAGAGTTATTAATAGAAATAACAGGCTAGCTAGGCTTCAAGAAATTTTGGCTCCTGAAATCATTGTTAGAAATGAGAAAAGAATGTTACAAGAAGCCGTCGATGCACTTATTGATAATGGAAGGAGAGGTAGAACAGTTGTTGGAGCAAATAATAGAGCTTTAAAATCTCTTAGCGATATCATAGAGGGTAAGCAAGGGAGATTTAGACAGAATTTACTTGGTAAACGTGTTGATTATTCTGGAAGATCTGTCATAGTTGTGGGTCCTAAATTAAAGATGCATCAATGCGGACTCCCTAAAGAAATGGCTATTGAGCTTTTCCAACCTTTTGTGATACACAGATTAATACGTCAGAATATTGTAAATAATATAAAAGCAGCAAAAAAATTAATTCAAAGAGCAGACGATGAAGTCATGCAAGTACTACAAGAAGTAATAGAAGGTCATCCAATACTTTTAAATAGAGCTCCAACTCTTCATAGGTTAGGAATTCAAGCTTTTGAACCTAAATTGGTAGGTGGTAGAGCTATCCAACTACATCCACTTGTATGCCCTGCATTTAATGCTGACTTCGATGGAGATCAGATGGCAGTACATGTTCCTTTAGCATTAGAAGCACAGACAGAAGCACGTATGCTTATGTTGGCTAGTAATAATATTCTCTCACCAGCAACAGGAGAACCAATTGTAACTCCCTCACAAGATATGGTTTTAGGGTCTTATTATTTAACTGCATTACAACCAGATTTCAAAAAACCAGATTTTGGCGACAATCAAAAAACTTACGCTTCACTAGAAGATGTAATTTTTGCTTTTGAAGATAAAAGAGTTGGTTTACATGAATGGATCTGGTTAAGGTTCAATGGAGAAGTTGATGATGAAGAAGAATCCAATAAACCAAAAGAATCTAAAGAATTGGAAGATGGTTCCAGATTAGAAATTTGGAATTTTAAAAGAGATAGATTTGATTCTCAAAATAATTTAATAAGTAGATTTATCTTAACTACAGTGGGAAGGGTGGTTATGAATCATACGATCATTGATTCTGTCTCCAAGACTTGATCCTTTAAAAAACTAATTATTTATCCATAAGCAAATGACATCATCTAAACCAAAAAAAAATTCAAGAGTGCGTAAAACTTCAAAAAACTCAAAAAAAACTAATAAAATAGTGATGCCTACATTGGCAAAAACCCCACCTTCATTTAAAAATAAAGTAGTTGATAAAAAAGCTTTAAAGAATTTAGTTTCATGGGCTTATAAAACTCATGGTACTGCTGTGACGGCAGCAATGGCTGATAATTTAAAAGATTTAGGATTTAAATATGCCACACAAGCAGCTGTATCTATTTCAGTGGAAGATTTGAAAGTACCTGAGGCTAAGCAAGATTTAATTGGACAGGCAGAAGCTCAAATAACGGCTACTGAAGAATGTTATAGACTTGGAGAAATCACAGAAGTTGAGAGACATACAAAAGTTATTGATACATGGACTGAAACTAATGAGAGATTAGTAGATGCCGTTAAGAATAATTTTAATCAAAACGATCCACTTAACTCAGTTTGGATGATGGCTAATTCTGGGGCTAGAGGTAATATGTCTCAGGTAAGACAACTTGTTGGTATGCGAGGGTTAATGGCTAATCCTCAAGGGGAGATTATTGATTTACCTATTAGAACGAACTTCAGGGAAGGTCTTACAGTTACCGAATATGTGATTTCTTCTTATGGCGCTAGGAAAGGTTTAGTTGATACCGCATTAAGAACTGCTGATTCAGGTTATTTGACAAGAAGATTGGTTGACGTTGCACAAGATGTGATTGTAAGAGAAGAAGATTGCGGTACTGAAAGGTCAATAGTGATAGAGGCTGAAGATGGTAAATTTGGTTCAAGACTTATTGGAAGACTTTCTGCTGAAGATATCTTAGATTCTGAAGACAACTTAATTATTCCAAAGAACACTGCGATAGACCCTTCTTTATCTAGAACTATAGAGACATCATTAATATCAAAAGTAAATATTAGATCTCCATTAACTTGTGAGGCTAATCGTTCAGTTTGTAGAAAATGTTATGGATGGGCTTTGGCTCATAATCATTTAGTTGATTTGGGAGAAGCTGTAGGAATAATTGCTGCTCAATCAATTGGAGAACCTGGAACCCAATTAACCATGAGAACATTTCATACTGGTGGTGTCTCGACAGCAGAAAGTGGAGTTGTAAGATCTAAAATTAAGGGCAAAGTTGAATTTAGTTCAAAAGCAAAGATCAGAGGATATAGAACCCCTCATGGAGTTGAAGCTAAACAAGCTGAAGTAGATTTTTTATTAAAGATTATTCCATCGGGAAATAGCTCTAACAAAGCTCAAAAAATTGAAGTGACAAGTGGTTCTCTTTTATTTGTAGATGATAGTCAAGAAATTGATTCAGACATAACTGTCGCACAAATTACTTCAGGAGCTGTAAAGAAAAGTGTTGAAAAAGCAACCAAGGATGTTATTTGCGATTTAGCTGGCCAGGTAAGGTATGACAAAGTCATTCAACCAAAGGAGGTTACTGATAGGCAAGGTAATATTACTTTGAAAGCTCAAAGATTAGGAAGGTTATGGGTCTTAGCTGGCGATGTTTATAATCTACCTCCCAATGCTAAACCTGTTGTTGCATCAGGAACAAATGTAGATCACGGAACTGTTTTGGCGGAAGCAAGTCAATCAAGTGAGTTCGGTGGAGAAGTGCGTTTGAGGGAATCAGTAGGAGATTCAAGAGAAGTTCAGATCGTAACAACCTCAATGCTATTAAGTAATTTTAAATTACTTGAAGAATCCACTCATTCTGGTGAGATATTTCATTTAGAGTCTAACGATGGAACTATTTATCGATTAAATACTTCACCTGGGAGTAAAATTAGTAATGGTGAAGTGATTGCTGATTTAGCAGATGAAAGGTTCAGAACCAAAACTGGCGGGTTGGTTAAATATGCACCTGGTTTAAGTGTTAAAAAAGCTAGATCCTCTAAAAATGGTTTTGAAGTAAGTCAAGGTGGAACATTGCTTTGGATTCCTCAAGAGACTCATGAAATAAACAAAGATATATCTTTACTTATGACTGAGGATATGGCTTGGATTGAAGCCGGAACAGAAGTTGTCAAAGATATATTTAGCCAAACCTCAGGCATTGTCACAGTAACTCAAAAAAATGATATCTTGCGTGAAATAACAGTTAGGAATGGTTCTTTTCATGAGTGTGAAGATGAAGAAGTGTTAAGTCGATTTACTGAAGAAGGGCAATTAGTTAATCCTGGCGAAAAAATTATTGATGGTGTGGATAATAAAGAAATTCTTTTCGTTCAAAAATTAGAAACGTCAAAAACTAAGGGTTTACTATTAAGAACTGTAGAAGAATTTACTATACCTAATGAGGCTGAATTGCCTGAGTTATCTCATGTTAAACAGGAAAAAGGACCATCTCTGGGTTTGAAAGCTATTCAAAGGCTTTCTTACAAAGATGGTGAATTAATAAAATCTGTTGAGGGTGTAGAACTTCTCAAAACCCATTTAAGTTTAGAAAGCTTTGATGCTACCCCCCAGATGACAATTGATGTTGAGACTATTAAAGATAAAAGTGATAAATCAATAAACAGATTAAATTTAGTTATTTTGGAATCTATTTTGGTAAGAAGAGATACTATGTCTGATTCTAGTCATGGTTCAACACATACTGAATTACAAGTAGAGAATAATAAACTTGTTAAAGCTGGAGATGTAATTGCTACTACTCAAATTCTGTGTAAAGAGAAAGGGATAGTTCAATTACCAGATATAGTTGAGAATGAACCAATTAGAAGACTTATTGTAGAAAGAAAAGAAGATAAAATCAAAATTAATATTAAAGGTAAAGCACTTGTTAAAGTTGGTGATCGTGTTGTGGATGGAGATTCAATTAGTAAAGGAGAAAAATCTACTTCATGTGGAGAAATAGAAGAAGTCTCTAGTGACTTTGTCACCTTAAGACTTGGAAGGCCATATATGGTTTCTCCTGATTCTGTTTTGCATGTAAAAGATGGAGATTTAGTTCTTAGAGGAGATGGTTTGGCATTACTTGTTTTTGAACGGCAAAAAACTGGTGATATTGTTCAGGGCTTACCAAGAATTGAAGAATTATTAGAAGCTAGGAGACCAAGAGATTCTTCAACTTTATGTAAAAAATCAGGAGTTGTGCAAATTAAAGAAGGGACAGATGATGAATCAGTATCTTTATCTGTCATAGAGAGAAATGATTCTATTAATGAGTATCAACTTTTAATAGGGCAGAATATCATGGTAAGTGATGGACAACAAGTTATAGGGGGAGAACTTCTAACAGATGGTCCAATTAATCCTCATGAGTTGCTTGATTGTTTATTTGAGGATATAAAAGATCAAAAACCTTTAATGGAGGCAGCTCGAGAATCTATATCAAAATTACAAAGAAGGATGGTAAACGAGGTTCAGAATGTTTATAAGTCTCAGGGAGTAGCGATTGACGATAAACATATTGAAGTGATAGTCAGGCAAATGACTAGTAAAGTTCGGATTGAAGATGCAGGAGATACAACCCTTCTTCCTGGAGAATTAATAGAACTAAGACAAGTAGAAGACACAAATCAAGCAATGTCTATTACTGGGGGAGCACCAGCAGAGTTCACACCCGTTTTATTAGGTATAACTAAAGCTTCTCTTAATACAGATAGCTTTATTTCAGCAGCTTCTTTCCAAGAAACAACAAGAGTTCTTACCGAAGCTGCTATAGAAGGTAAATCTGACTGGCTTAGAGGTCTAAAAGAAAATGTAATTATTGGAAGACTTATTCCTGCTGGGACTGGTTTTAGTGGGTTTGTTGAAGAATTAGCTTCAGAAGCTGGACCTCATCCTGATATTCTTGCGGAAGAATCTGGAGGATATAGAAGAGCCCAGAATTTAAGGCCAGACTATACAGTTGATATGCCTCAACCTCCTGCTGTAAGTTCTACGGCTATTCTTGATGATCCAAGTGATGAAGATTTAGAAACTACGAGGAATAGACATGGAATTGATCCTAACTCGAGTAATTTTGCAGCTTTTGCAAGGCCTAATGCTGAAAATCAATTTTCTGAAGACCAATTACCCGATCCAGCAGCTTTAGAAGGATTGCAAGAAGAAGGACTTCTTTCTGATGAATAAAAGCTATTCTTATTTTCAGTTACTAGAATTCTATTTTGAAATTTAATTTATGATTAAACCTGACATTATTCCTAAAAGAAAATTACCTCGTTATGGGTTTCATTCTTATAATGAGAGGCTTAATGGAAGAATGGCTATGATAGGATTTATAGCTCTTCTTTTGACTGAATTTTTCTTAAAACATGGATTATTATTATGGTGATACTCCTAATTAAATAAGTTTATTAATAAATTGAAGAATCTTCTTGGATGTAGTGTTAAAGATCTAGAAAAAATAGCTTTGAATTATGGTCAAGCGGCTTTTAGAGGACGTCAAATTTATAGTTGGCTTTATAACTATAAAAACAGGTCTAAAAGTATTGATGAAATTAATGTCTTGCCATTAAAATTTAGAGATCAATTAAAAAATGAAGCCTTTTTATTTGGAGAATTAACCTTAAAAGAAAAGTATTTAGCAACTGATGGAACCTTAAAGTTGTTATTAAATACTAGAGATAATGAAAGTGTTGAGTGCGTTGGTATTCCAACTGAGAAAAGATTAACTGCATGCCTATCAAGTCAAGTAGGATGCCCAATGGATTGTAAATTCTGTGCTACTGGTAAAGAAGGATTAAAAAGATCTTTAAAAGTAAGTGAAATACTCGATCAAATTCTATTTATTGAAAATGAAATGAATCAGAAAGTATCTAATATTGTTTTTATGGGAATGGGTGAGCCATTGTTAAATATTGATGAGTTACTTCTGTCAATTAGATCAATCAATGAGGATTTCGATATTAGTCAGAGAAAGATTACAGTAAGCACCGTCGCTATTCCAAAAATGATAAGTAAATTATCAGAACTGTCCTTTCAAGTTTTGGGTAAATGTCAGTTTACGCTTGCAATAAGTTTGCATGCTTCAAATCAAAAAATAAGAGAAGATATCATACCGAGTGCAAAAAATTATCATATTAAAAATATTATTGATGATTGTAGAGAATATGTAAGAGAGACTGGCAGAAGAGTGAGTTTCGAATACTTAATGCTCCATGGAGTGAATGACAAATTAGAACATGCTGACGAATTAAGTAATCTAATAAAAGGTTTCCAATGCCATGTGAATTTGATTCAATATAATCACATTGAGGAAGTTGAATTTAAGCAAACCCCTATAAAAAATGCTCAACTCTTTCAAACCAGACTTTCTAATAGTGGGATTAATGTTAGTTTCCGAAAAAGTAGAGGCTCAGATAGGAATGCAGCATGTGGTCAGTTAAGGCAAAATGACAAGATCAAATATCATATTTAAAAACTTTTTATTAAATTCAACTTAAACACGTTATTATTAATTTAATTCTTTTTTTTATTATTGGGATTTATTAGAACTAAGCTTTTACCTTTTGCAATTGTTAGTTTATTCGGCGTTGCTTTTTTTGCTGTTAGTGCAAGGATTTGGCTACCTGGAGATATGATTTCACCTGCTCCGATTAATTAATCTTTATTATTATTTGATAATGACTAAAAGAAAGGATATACCAAATGAAAGTTTGGCAGAAATAGCAATAGATCCAGATGTTTTAGCTAAAGAATTATCTGTAGAGCTCGAAATTGATCCTTTAGAACAGATTGATAAAGATGGTTTCTCAAGAGGAACTTTAGATAAAAATTTAGAATGCGATGAAGCCTTAAGATTACTTAAGGGTGACAGAGATCAAAGAATTCAAGGATTAAGAATATTTTGTGAATATCGAGATAAAAGATCTTTCCCTCTTTTACTTCCTTTACTTGATCAACCTTGCCCAGTAGAACGAATGAGTGCTGTATATGCATTGGGTAGAAATCCATTTCCTAGCGCAGTAGAAAAATTAGTGAGTCTATTAGAAACAGACGATAATGCATATGTAAGAAGAGCTACTGCTTGGAGTCTAGCTAATTATGATAATGAAATTGTTTTGAAGCCATTAATAAATTCATTAAAAAATGATGTGGCTTCAGTAAGATTATGGTCATCTAGTTCTCTAGCGGAAATTGGAAGTACTTCGTCCTTTAACGCTCAATTAGCGGCTGAACAATTATTAATTAGCTTAAAAATAGATAATGAGCCCGTGGTAAGAAGTAACTGTATATGGTCTTTATGTAGATTGTTTGAAAAATTAAATGAAATTTCGCAAGAGAGTTTTGTTGATGAATGTACAAAAATTGCTCTTTTTGATAAAGAACCTTCAGTTATGGAAGAAGCTAAAACTGCTTTAGATTCAATGGGTATGAAAGGGTTTTATAAATAGAGTTTTATATTTATTAAGTAATCAATATAAAAAAATATATTTTATTTAACTTGTACCAACTGAAACAATTATTTTTCGTTATTGTATATAAAGTAATAGTACCTAATACTTGATTTTAATGCCTCAAAGAACATTAAGATTCAAAATTCATCAAGATGGAAGAGTTGAAGAAACTGTTGAAGGATTCAACGGCAATGCATGTGATAGTGCAACTAAAAATGTTGAAGATGCTCTTGGGGAAGTAAAAGTCAAGAATAAAACTTCAGAGGCTTTTATCTCTAACCAAAGCGAAAAATCAAATCAAATTAACAACGAATTTAATGTCACATTTTAGTACTATAAAAACTCAACTTAAGGAAGAAAAACCCCTTATTAGAGCTTTAGACCAACTAGGTTACGAAGTAAATCAGGAAAAAAAGTTTGTCAAAGGTTACAGAGGACAATTTACAGCTGTTGATATAAGCATGGATTTGCCTAGAGAAACTAAAGTTGGATTCAAATGGGATAAGAACTCTAATTCATATGAATTAGTTACTGATCTCGACCTTTGGAAGTTTGATTTACCGGTTGAAAGGTTTATTTCAAAGGTTACTCAAATGTATGCTTACCATACAATTATTTCTAAAACAGAAGAGGACGGATACCAGATAGTTGAGCAAAAAAATAAAAATGATGGATCTATCGAATTGGTTCTCACTAAGTGGGAAAGTTAATAATTGGATAGTAATTCCTTAAGTGCAATTGATAATTATGTTGAAACTAAAGAACTAACAGGTTATGAGCCTGTCCTTGGAGGCGAATTAACTGAAAAAGCAGTTTGGGTTGATGAAAGTAGATGTATAGGTTGTAGATATTGTGCTCATGTAGCTACTAATACTTTTGTAGTTGATGATGATTATGGACGGAGTAGAGCAATAAGACAAGATGGAGATAATCTTGAAACGGTGCAAGAAGCTATTGATACTTGTCCAGTGGATTGTATTCATTGGGTTGAATTTGGAAACTTAGAAGATCTAGAAAGTAGTCTTGATAGGGATATGTTTCAATCACTAGGAAAACTACCAAGAATGAATAAGCATTAATTTCTAATGGAGTTACCTTGTCGCAGATTTGGTAGAACCAATCTAAAAATGCCTGTTTTGTCCTTAGGAGGCATGAGATTTCAAAAAAGTTGGGATGAATTGAAATTTTCAGAGATTTCACGAAAAGAACAGAATAAAGTTGAAAATATATTGAATCTTGCTAATAAATTTGGTTTTAATCACATAGAGACAGCTAAGTATTACGGGACTTCAGAAATACAGTTAGGCATGGGTTTCAAGAGTATTGAAAAAATACCAAAAATCATTCAAACAAAAATCCCTCCTAATCGTGATCCTAAATTATTCGAAGCAGAACTTTTGAAAAGCTTTGAAAAATTACAAGTAAAGAAAATTGATTTATTAGCAATCCACGGCATAAATACACCTGAACATCTTCATCAAGCTGTAAAAGATGGAGGCTGTATTGATATTTTAAAAAAATTCCAACAAGAAAATTTAATTGGATATATAGGATTTTCGACTCATGGTGAATTATCTCTTATAGAAAAAGCGATAACTACAAATTTATTTGATTATATTAATTTGCACTGGTATTTCATCAATCAAACGAATTCCAAGTTGATTGAGTTGGCTCATAAATATGATCTTGGAGTTTTTATAATAAGTCCTACCGATAAAGGCGGACATCTTCACACTCCATCAACAAAAATTTTGGAACTTTGCAGCCCTTTACACCCAATAGTATTTAACGATCTTTTTTGCTTAAGGAATAAAAATGTTCATACAATTAGTGTCGGGATAGCCAAAGAGCAAGACTTTAATTTACATTTAGAAGCAGTTTCATTATTGTCAGAATCTGATCATTATATTCCCAAAATACTAAATAGATTAAAAGAGGAATCAATAAATTCATTAGGTATAGAGTGGTATAAAAGTTGGGATAAAAATTTACCAAATTGGAAAAATACACCAGGAGGAATAAATATTCCGGTTCTTCTCTGGCTCGCGAATTTAATAGATTCCTTTGATTTAGAAGAATTTGCAAAATCTAGATACCAATTACTTGGTAATGGAAGTCATTGGTTTCCAGGCAATAATGCAAATTTGTTAGATGTTAATGTATGCGAAAGTCAATTATTAAAAGTTTTAGAAAGGCATATAAAACCCAAAAAGGTTGTAAAGAAATTAAGAGTCTTAAAAGACAAGTTTGGGGACAAATCATTATCAAGATTATCAAAGAATTAACCTTTGAGTGGATATTTTTCAGCCTTGCCAATACTTCTAGGATAAATATCAGGGCAAGATGCTTTTGGCTCAATAAAAATAGCATTACGTATCCCTTTTTCTCTGGGAAGAAAATTACTTTTAATTTCTAAGATTTGCCCTTCTAATACGTTTAATGTATTTTCTAAATTTTTATAATCTTCATTGGTCCACTTCCCACAATATAAAATACCTAATCCGTTTGATTTTAACATAGGTAATATATATTCAGAAACTGTTGAAGGATTACTAACTGCTCTTGCTGTCGCAATATTAAAGCCATTTTTAAATGAAGATTGACGGCCAATGTTTTCAATACGATCATTAATTACAAATATATCGTTTTTGAATTTAATACTTTTGATAATTTCTTTTAGTGAATCTGTTTTTTTTTTAGAGGAATCCACTAGATATATTTCTGAATTAGGATGTGTTATCGCATAGGCAAATCCTGGGAAACCACAACCTGATCCAATATCAATAAATTTTTTATTATCAAAAATTTTATTTGTATTTTCTTTAAATGTCCAAAGGCTGTCATAGACTTGTGATATCCAGTAATCATCTCCTTCAATTAATCTAGTTAAGTTGGTTTTATAATTTAGTTCTTGGATTTTTATCTGTAATTCTCTAAACATTGTTATTTCCTCTTCAGTTAATAAATTGAGAAGTTCATTAGGGATACTTTCTTTTGTCATCGAGTTTTAAGTAGTTTCTTATTATTGATAATTAAAAATATTCAATTTTATCAAAAATGACTAGAATATTTTTAATGATAATTAAATTTTTTTGAAAGGCGAGATAACTTATTATAAGATCTTAGGCGTTAATGAAAATGCCTCAAATAACGAATTAAGAAAAGCTTTTTGTAAACTCTCGATAGAATTACATCCTGATACGACTTCTTTAGAATTAGAAGATGCAAAAAATAAATTTCAAAAAGTATTAGAGGCCTATGAAAATTTAAATAATTCTAATTTGAGGAAAATTTATGATGAAAAATTACAAGTAAATTCTAAAAAACCAAATAAAACAAATTTAAATGTCTTGAATCCTTTAGTAATGGATGCTAATAATCAGCAGTTAGTAGGTAATAGGAGACCATTTTCAAATGGAGAAATGTTCTCATTATTTTTGTTGATTATTATTATTTTGATAAGTTTATTTTTAGCTATCTTAATCGCTTTTTTTGCTGGCAAAGAAATACAGTCAATTCCAACTTGGCTTTTGAGATAATAATTTAAATAAATTCTATGATCCCGTCTGACACTCCAATTAATCAACATTCACTTCAATCATTAGAATTATGGTTAAAAGATTTAGGTGCAACTAAAGATATTGATAATCCGTCTAAATGGTATTTGTTACTTTCTAATTGGAATGCAACTATTATGTTTGAACAAGAAGATTTAAGTGTTGTCTGGGAGAGTGGAGGTAAATTAACTAAAAGACTATTTTCTTATTGTATTAATAGAGAAGATATAGAAAATGCTATTTTACAGGGGCCTTAATTTTGTGTTTTAAAGATCGCTTAAAATTTCAAAAATAATTCTATAACTTTTTTCTAACTGTTTGTCTGTAATACAAAGAGGGGGTAATAGATAAATAACATTACCAAGTGGCCTAATAAATAAACCTTTTTTAATTGATAATGCTTTTATCCTTTTGCCAACATTGTTTAGATAACCTTCATTTTTACCTATTTCAATATCAAATGCGGCGATAGTACCTGTGACTCTTATATTTTTGACAAATGGTAATTTTTTAATTTTCTTTAGATGGGAAAGGTGCTTTTCCTCAAAAGAAAGATATTTTATTGGATCTTTTTCTAATAAGTCAAGGCTCGCATTAGCTGCAGCACACCCTAAAGGGTTTGCAGTGAAGCTATGACCATGCCAAAAAGTTTTTTTAGGAGAATCGCTAATAAAAGATTGGAAAATTTTCTCTTTAGCTAATGTGATTCCCATAGGTAGGAATCCTCCCGTTAAACCCTTCGAAATAGAAATTAGATCAGGAATTATATTTGCCTTTTGAAATGCAAAGAGACTTCCACATCTCCCAAATCCAGTTAATACTTCATCAGCTATTAATAAAGAATTATTATTTTTTACTACTTCTGAAACTTGTCTGATAAATTCAGGCCTAACCATATTCATTCCTCCCGCACCCTGTACTAATGGTTCAAGAATGACTGCTACAGTCGGCTTTTTAAGAAGTTTAGTTAATATTTGAATCGCGTTATTCTCTTTTATTTCAACCTCTTCATCATTTATCCAAGTTGAAGGCCATGGGGCTCTTTTAACAGGGAACATTAGATTATCAAAATTCTCATTGAAAATATTTCGTTCCCCTAAAGCCATTGCTCCAAATGTATCACCATGATAGGCACCATCAAAAGCAATTATTTGCGTTCTTGTTTCACCTTGATTTTGCCAAGATTGATAGGCAATTTTTAAAGCTACTTCTACAGCGGTAGATCCATTATCAGAAAAAAAGAGTCTTTCTAATTTTGTTAAGCCACTGAGTCTCTCTGATAATATTTGAGCCTGTGGATGTAAGAAGTCGGCGAATATAACTTGCTCTAGAGTCTTGGCTTGATGATAAATGGCATCTGCTATGTAATCGTTACTATGACCATGTAGAGTAACCCACCAACTACTTATTCCATCAATGAGTTCTTGTTTTGGATTTTTAGTATAAATTAAAGCATTTTTTCCATGAGTAACTTCTAATTGAGGCTTGCTATTTATAATCTGCGTAAAAGGTGGCCATATATTAGGATGCCAATCTTGATTAGGATTTTTTAAAACTGGAGATTTCATTTATTATTTTTTTTGATTTAATAAAGTGATCAATTTATTTTTAATATTGAGCTCTTTCCAAAGTATATCTAAATTATTAGAGTCAATTTTCTGGATATATGGAAATTCAGCAATAATAGGAAGATTACTAAATTCAGTTAATGTTTTTGGATTATCTAAGTGTTTTTTTCCGTTTATAACTAGACCTAGAATTTTAATATTTCTTTTTCTTAATGCCTCAATACTAAGAAGAGTGTGATTAAGAGTCCCAAGGCCGCTCTTGCATACAAGTATTACAGGGATATCCCATTTCTTGATTTGATCTATTTGCAAATAATTTCTTGTAATTGGGACCATTAAGCCCCCCGCTGTTTCTACAATTAATGAACCATCGATATTTGGTAAATTTAATAGCTGAAAGTTTATACCTTTTTTATCTATTTCTGAGGCCCAATGAGGAGAAACAGGTTCTCTAAAGATATAAGCTTCACTGATTATTTTCGCTTTGTTCACTTTTGCAAGTCGTGCAACAGCTTGACTATCAGTCTCTGACTCAATGCCACTTTGAATAGGCTTCCAGTAAAAAGAATTTAATCCTCTTACAAAAAAAGAACTAATTAATGTCTTTCCGATATCAGTATCTGTTCCACAAATAACAAATTGGGATTTATTCTTTATAGCGCTCATGATTTTTTTAATATTTCAATATTAATTTCCCATGTAAGGTTAACTGAATTAGTTGCCGTCTTAGGCCAAAACTTTTGTATTGCTTTTAATTCACATACTTTATTACGTTTACACTTGGTTGATTGAGCTCCCACGTTTACTATGCTTCTGAAAAGTTTATAAACATCTGGAAAGTTTTCTATATATGAGTATTTATTTGAGAAGAATATTTCGTCAGAGTTGAAATTTCTGACTATATTTTTTGAAACAGGGAAAGTTAAGCCACTATATTCAATATTAGTTTCTAAGCAAGTTTGCTTCCATTCCGGGAATGAATTTATTGTGGGATATGAAATTATTAAATAACCACCAGATCTTAATTTGTTAAACCAATCTCTTATTATTTTTTCGGGATTGTCTAACCAGTGTATACAAAAGTTAGATGTCATTAGAGGACAGTTTCTAATTGATGGAGGTAAACCATTATTTAAATCCCATAAAATCTTTTTACTAGAGTCCTTATTTTGAAGAAGCATTTTTTTGCTGAAATCAATTCGGCTAATTTTTTTTGTAGAAAATTCTTTTTCTATTTCATCCGCTAATAAGCCAGTTCCTGAACCAAGATCTATCCATTCACCTTTTTGAATATTTAGATCTTTTAAGAAATAAACAATCTTATCAGCAAAATGCTTTTGAATATTTGAATAACTTAAATAATTTGCTGAAGCATTATTAAAGTTATTTTTAACTGTTTCATTCCAGATTTTATTTTTCATATTTATTATCCAGAGTTCTTTTGATGATTTGGTAAAAATTTAAATTATTTAGACAATGCCCTTGATTATCTAATTCAATTAAAGTTGGCTTTTTAGTTAATGTTTTTTTTAATAATTCAATAAAGTCATCACTTGAATCTTGGTCAAGAATTAAATCGTTTTTAGAATTTATAATGATGACATTGCAATGTTTCTCAAAAGACTTTAAAGAATTTTTATCTATATAAAGTTTTTTAAGGTCACTTAATAGAAGATTATTATTTAAATTCTCTAAGTTTTTATAAAACATAGTTTGGAAATTAATGCTCATATTATTGGGCAAAAAAGATCTACGTATAAATTCTTTTAACATAACCTCTGCTTCAAATAACATTATTTTTTTTTCCATTCTCTTAAGAGATCTGTAAATTAAATTTCTTTTTTTGCTTGAAGGAAGAAAGTTATTAAATGAATTTATAAAGACAATATGGGATGCTTCATCTAAAAGATTTTCTTGAATTAAATGGAAACCTAAAGAGTGACATAAAATCATCTTGATTTGATCGTTCAAATTGTTTTGTATCCATTTTGCTTGATTGATATTTTTTGAAAAATATCCTCTTTCATTATCTTGCCAATGCCATCCATTTCTTTGAAATTCAATTTTATAATTATCCCAGAAACTTTGATCTAACCCCCAACCATGCTGAGTAATAACTTGTTTCATTTGAAGGTTTTTAAAACAGAAATAAAATTACTAAGTATGTCTAGATTTAAATCTCTTCTAATTGTTAGCCTTATTCTTGATTCGTTCACAGGAACAGTAGGTGGTCTAATAGCAATAGCTAAAAAACCGTTTTTTTCAAGATGTTTTTGTAGAAGGATTGCCTTTTCTTCTTGTCCGACGATTATAGATAAGATTTGAGATTCTCCCTTAACTGGGTAACTTAAATTTCGAAGAATTTCTTTTTTCCATTTTTTAGAAGAGATCAATAAATTAATACCCCATTCGTGATTGGCTTTGATTTTTTGGAGCGATTTAAGTGCACCTGCAGATAAAGCTGGGGAGAGAGCAGTTGTATATCTAAAAGCCCCACTCGTTTGAATAAGGTGTTCACCAATTTTTGAGTTACAAGCTATGAAAGCCCCCCCGCTACCAAACGATTTGCCAAAGGTTCCAGTAAGCATAGTTATTTCATCAGATAAATCAAAACTTAAACCTTTCCCTTCAGTCCCTAAAATCCCAATAGCATGAGCTTCGTCGACTAATAATTCAACATTATACCTTTTACAAATTCCAGCAATTTCTTTGAGAGGAGCAATTGAACCTTCCATACTGTAAAGGGATTCAACAATTATAAGAATGGACTTTTGCGATGAATTGAATTTAAGAATTTTATTTTCTAAGTCTTTTAAATCATTATGTGCGAATCTTACTAGTTTTGATCCAGCAGCTTTTACTCCAACTAATAAAGAATTATGAATAAATTTATCTGCAATTACAATACTATTTCTGTTAGCTAAACCTTGCACGGCAGCAATATTAGCTTGGAAACCGCTAGGAAATAAAAGCACTTTTTCCTGATGAAGCCATTCTGCAAGTTGTGTCTCTAATAATTTATGTATTGGTCTTGAGCCCGTTATGAATCTCGAACTGCCTGAACCAAGACCTTCAGATAAGCTTATTTCATAAGAGGCTTTTATTACATCATTATCTCTACTTAATCCAAAATAATCATTACTACATAAGTCAATAAAGTTATTTTTAACTTTCTTTGGAGTTACACCTTGAAGTTCATATGGCTTTTGACCTAATGTGAATGTTTTTAATTTACGAAGTCTATTTTTTGGAATGTTTATTTTAGTCATTATTGAACAAATTTAACTATTTGATTTTTATAAAATGATCTAGATTTACTATTAAAGCGTGCAATGTGTTTATTGTTCATTAATATCTATATAGATCATATCTTAAGAAGTCAACTCCTCCTCCCTTCAATCACAATTATTGCTTGATTTAGAGGAATATTTTCCATTCCCTCTAGATCCATTCCAAATAGAGGCAATAAAAGCCGTAAATAGTGGGAATTCTGTTGTTTTAACTGCTCCAACCGGTTCAGGTAAAACATTAATTGGTGAATTTGCAATTTATAGAGGTTTGTCACATGAAAGTAGAGTTTTTTACACAACCCCTTTAAAAGCTTTATCAAATCAAAAGTTCAGGGATTTTGTTAATCAATTTGGAGACAAGAAAGTAGGTCTCTTAACAGGCGATATCAGTATAAATAGAGATGCTCCAATCTTAGTTATGACAACTGAGATTTTTAGGAATATGCTCTATGGAGAATTTGAAGAATTTGATGACCCATTGGCAAATCTAGAATCTGTAATTCTTGATGAATGCCATTATATGAACGATCCGCAAAGAGGAACAGTTTGGGAAGAAACAATAATTCATTGTCCTAGTAGAACTCAGATAATAGCTTTATCTGCAACTATCTCTAATGCAGATCAACTTCAAAATTGGATAGGCAAAGTTCATGGACCTACAGTACTTGTAAATAGTAACAAAAGACCAGTCCCATTAGATTTTATTTTCTGTAGTGCAAAGGGTCTTCACCCACTTTTGAATAATAAGGGTAATGGAATTCATCCAAACTGTAAGATTTGGAGAGCACCAAAAGGGCAAAAAAAGAAAGGTAAAGTAGGAAGAATAATCCAACCAAAGTCTCCTCCAATTGGCTTTGTGATCTCTAAACTTGCAGAGAGAAATATGTTGCCAGCTATTTATTTTATTTTTAGTAGAAGAGGTTGTGATAAGGCTGTTGAAAATATAAAGGATTTATCTTTAGTAAGTTATTCAGAAGTAAATTTGATATCTCAAAGATTAGATATTTATCTGAAAAATAATAAAGAAGGTATAAAAGATAAATTTCATTGTGAAGCTTTGAAACGAGGTATTGCCTCACATCATGCGGGTTTGTTACCAGCATGGAAAGAATTAGTAGAGGAATTATTTCAGCAAGGATTGATAAAAGTTGTTTTTGCAACTGAAACCTTAGCTGCAGGTATTAATATGCCTGCAAGAACAACAGTTATTTCGACATTATCAAAAAGGACAGAAGAAGGACATAGATTATTATTTAGTAGTGAATTCTTGCAGATGTCGGGTAGAGCTGGAAGAAGAGGAAAGGATTCGCAGGGATATGTTGTGACATTACAAACTAGATTTGAGGGTGCAAAAGAAGCTAGCACTTTGGCTATTAGTCAACCAAATCAACTAGTTAGTCAGTTTACCCCAAGCTACGGAATGGTTCTCAACCTTTTGCAAAATTATAGTTTAGATAAATCACGAGAATTAATCAAAAGAAGTTTTGGTAGCTTTTTATATTTAGGAGAATCTTCAGAAGAAAAGGTTATTCTTGATAATTTAGATAGAGATTTGATAGAACTAAAAAAGATTACTTCTAACATTTCATGGCAAGACTTTGATGCATATGAAAAGTTTAAAAGTCGTTTAAAAGAAGAAAGAAGACTATTGAGGATATTAGAAAAAAAAGCATCCGAGAAATTATCAGAAGAAATAACTAATGCACTTACTTTTATAAAAAATGGAAGTTTGATTTCTATCAAAGCACCTCAAATAAATAGGAAAGTTATTCCAGCTTTGATTTGTAAAAAAATATATGAATTCAAAAAAATTAAAAGTTTGCTTTGTTTAACAGTTGATAATTTATTTATCCTTATAAAGCCTTCTTACATTATAAATATTTTCCCTGATTTAGAGGAGATTGAAATTGCAAAGCTTAAGGAACCTAAGATGAATTTTTCAGGAGAAGTAGTAATAGGTGATAATGAATCACAAACTTTTGTTAATAAACTACTCGAAATTTCTGAAAAATTTGATTTAAGAACTCCTCAGTATGATCTAACACGAGAAGTTTTGGCTCAACAGAAACTAATTAAAGATTTGGATAAAACAATTACTAATCAGCCTGTACATAGAATTGGTGATTCTAAAAAATTAAAAAGATATAGAAAAAGAATTATCGAGATTGAACAAGAAATAATTAGGAGAAACAATCTTCTTGAAGGTAAAGAAAATCATAACTGGAAAAAATTTACTGATTTAATAAAAATTTTGAATCATTTTGGTTGTTTAAATGATTTAGAACTTACTGAAATAGGGCAATCAGTTGGAGCCATAAGAAGTGAAAATGAATTATGGGTCGGACTTGTTTTGCTTAGTGGCTATTTGGATGATTTAGATCCCCCTGATTTGGCGGCAATCATTCAAGCAATATGTGTTGATGTAAGAAGACCAAATCTTTGGTGTAATTTTAAGCCTTCCTTAAAAGTTATAGATGTTTTTAATGAGTTAGAGGGACTAAGAAAATTAGTTGTCTCGAAACAAAATAAGTTTTATATTGACACTCCAATTTTTTTAGAAACAGATTTAACTGGAATAATTTCAGAATGGGCAAGGGGTAAAAAATGGAAGGAACTGATTTTCAATACTTCTTTAGATGAGGGCGATGTTGTAAGAATTTTAAGAAGGTCTATAGATGTTTTATCTCAAATTAAACACTGCATAGGAGTTAGCAATAAATTAAAAAATAAAGCAAAGTTAGCATTAAAAGCTATTAATAGATTTCCAGTATCTGAATCGAATGATTTGTTAAAAGTTTCTGATAATATAAATCCTGCGACAAAAAGAATTGATAATAATTCCTAAAAGTAGTTCAATTAGATCATTTTATTAGTATTTATAGCATCTTCAAAATCATTAGCAGTTAAGTAACCAAGTTTTAATGTTGCTTCTTTTAAGTTAATTGATTCATTAAAGGCAAAATTTGCAATTTCTGCTGCTTTTTCATAACCTATTTTGGGAACCAATGCTGTTACTAGCATTAGTGAATTTTCGAGATTAGCTTTTATAGTTTTTGGGTTTGGTTGTATCCCTTCAACTAATTTTAGTCTGAAGTTAGTTATCGCATGATTCAGTAATTTTATACTCGTGAGAATATTAAATCCAATTAGTGGCTTATATTCATTCATTTGTAAAGTGCCGCTGGCATTAGCTATTGATACTGCGTATTCAAAACCCATTACTTGAGTGCATACCATTGATAATGCTTCACATTGGGTAGGATTAACTTTCCCTGGCATGATTGAGCTTCCCGGCTCATTTTGGGGAATTATTAATTCATAAATGCCAGATCTAGGTCCTGATGACAATATTTTAATATCATTAGAAATCTTAAATAATGCACTTGCTAGGATTTTTATTTGACCCATTACTTGGGCTAATCGATCATGAGATGCCATTAAAGAGAAATGATTTTTTGATTTATAAAAAAATAAACCAGTATATTCTGAAATTGATTTTATAGATTCTTTTGAAAAATCTTTTGGACAATTAATACCTGTACCAACTGCCGTACCACCTATTGGTAAGAAACATAATTCATCAAGACTAATTATCAGAGCATCTTCAGCGTCCTTTAGTTGTTTTGACCATGCAGAAACTTCTTGACCAAGAGAAATTGGCACTGCATCTTGAAAATGAGTTCTACCTATTTTTATAAGATCTTTCCATTTATTACTCTTACTATCAAGAACCTTAGTAAGTTCTTTTATTGATGGAACTAATTTTTTAATTATTTGAGTAACAACAGATATCTGAATAGCCGCAGGAAAAGTATCATTTGTAGACTGCGATTTATTAACATCATCATTTGGATGAATAGGATGATGACTTCCAAGTCCTGAATTTGTTTTTAACGCAGCAATATTAGATATGACTTCATTGATATTCATATTTGTTTGTGTACCACTACCTGTTTGCCATATTTTTAAAGGGAATTGAGAATCGTGTTTCCCATCAAGTATTTCTGTACAGGCTTCAATAATGAGATCTTTTTTTACATTATTTAATAAACCCAATTTGAAATTAGAAATTGCAGCTGCTCTTTTTATAACCGTAAGTGAATAAATTAATTCAATTGGGATTAACTCCTCACCAATAGAAAAATTTATAATTGATCTCTGCGTTTGGGCTCCCCACAAAGCCTCAGAAGGAACTCTAATCTGTCCCATGCTATCTTTTTCAAATCTAAAGTTCTTGGTCATCAAAAAAACTGTGGTTAAACTTCAAAGAATATTTAGGGATTTAAATACTTAACTTATCCCATATTACATTTAAATTGTTGAGGTGAATTGAGGGGTCAAAGCATACATTTAAATCATTCTCAGAAACTAATGTCATTATCTCTTGGTCTCCTTCGATATTTTCCTTGAAATTACCATTCTCATTATTCCAAGCTTGATGAGCATTTTTTTGTACCAAGCTATAAGCCTTTTCCCTAGACATACCCTTTTCAACAAGTAAAAGTAAAACTTTCTGACTAAAAATTACTCCCCCGTATATATTTAAATTTTTGAGCATATTGTCAGGATAAACTTTTAGATTATTTATAATTTCTTTCATTTCTCTAAGCATAAAATGTAGGCATATAGATACATCTGGTAACATGATACGCTCATTAGAACTATGGCTAATATCTCTCTCGTGCCAAAGCGGAACATTCTCAAGAGCTGTTACAACATAACTCCTCAAAATTCTAGATAAACCACTAACCCTTTCACTACGAATAGGGTTTCTTTTATGAGGCATAGCTGAGCTTCCTTTTTGTCCTTTTGAAAATCCTTCTTCGACTTCTAAAACATCCGTTCTCTGAAGGTTCCTTATCTCAGTTGCAAACCTATCAAGTGAAGCTCCTATCAACGCTATTGTTTGAACATATTCAGCATGTCTATCTCTTGATATAACCTGAGTACTTGCTGTATCTGGTTTTAAACCCAGCAACTCGCAAGTAATTTTTTCTATTTCTGGGTTTGTATTAGCGTAAGTTCCCATTGCTCCACTTATTTGTCCAATGGAAATAGATTCTTTAAGGATTAATAATCTTTTTTTATCTCTTAATATTTCTGCTAACCATCCTGCCAATTTAAATCCAAACGAAATAGGCTCTCCGTGAATTGCATGGGATCTGCCAATCATTAAAGTATTTTTATGCTGTCTTGCTAATGATCTGACCTCATTTTCTAGGTTTTCAATTTCCTCTAATAACAATTCGCAGGAATCTTTTAGCTGTAATGATAGGCCTGTATCAAGGACATCGCTGCTAGTCATTCCAACATGAATGTATCTTCCGGAATCTCCAACATATTCATTGATATTTGTTAGAAATGCAATTACATCATGTTTTACTTCTTTCTCGATTTCTTTAATTCTTGATTCTTCAAATTTTGCATTTAAACGAATTTCTTTTAACGCAGCTTCAGGCATTTTCCCAAGAGAACAATTTGCCTCGCATGCTGCAATTTCAACTTTAAGCCAACTCTGGAATTTTGCATTTTCAGTCCAGATTCTTCCCATTTCGGGTAATGTGTAACGTTCAATCACAATTTTTAAACATCTTCAATTTAAACTTTATAACTAAAATCTCATAATTGCTCTATACGTAAAAGTTCTACTTGCCATTGAACATATTTGTATAAGTATTATTGTAATAAATAAAAGCTTTTGGATTTGTAAATATCAATTCATTTTGAAAAATGTCTAAATCTAGCGATTGGATTATCTTTATTAATATTAGGTATTTTGTTTTTAATAAAATTTTAAATTAGTATTATGTTTCAAAAATATAATTTGAAAATAGCCAGTAATTATTTTTTAAAGTTACCTTTTTAGAATCAATGATTAAAAAAAGTAGGCTAGATCTTTATCTTATTTACAAAGGTTTATGCGAGACTCGTCAGAAAGCACAGGGGCTAATTCTTGCAGGAAAGGTTAAAGATATCAATGGTAAGATTTTCGATAAACCTGGTCAACAAGTTTTAATAGGAACTGAATTTATTATTGAATCGGAACCTCAATTTGTATCGAGAGGAGGAGAAAAATTACTGGAGGCTTTTAAAAAATTAAAGATTAATGTTAAAGATAGGGTTTGTATAGATGCAGGAATTTCTACTGGAGGATTTACTGATTGCTTGTTGCAACAAGGGGCGAGAATGGTTTATGGGATAGATGTAGGTTATGGTCAAACGGCTTGGAAAATTAGGAAAAATCCAAAAGTGAAACTCTTTGAAAGATCAAATATTAGAAATTTAAAGCCTTTAGATATCTATTCTGAAGAAAGTTTATTACCAAATTTTGTTGTAGCGGATTTATCTTTTATTTCATTAAAGTTAGTTTTACAACCTATTAATAATTTATTATCAGGAGATTTTATAGAGGGAATATTTCTTATTAAACCTCAATTTGAAGTAGGAAAAGATCGAGTAAGTAAAGGGGGCGTTGTAAGAAAGGCTGAATATCATATTGAGGCTATTGAGTCAGTTATTAATGCAGCAAATCAATTGCAATGGAATATTCAAGGTCTTGTAGCTTCTCCTTTAGTTGGACCTGCAGGAAATCATGAATATTTAGCATGGATGTCTAAGTTTAGGATATCTAATCCAAAAATTGATATTAATTTTATAGAAAATTTAGTACAAGAAACTCTTTAACTAAAGGGCTTCTTCATCGGTATCTCCAGTTCTAATTCTTACAACAGAATCAATAGATGATATAAATATTTTTCCATCTCCAATTTCGCCTGTTTTTGCAGCTTCGGCAATTGCATCTATTACTGAACTTACTTTTTCATTTTCTACTACAACTTCTACTTTGAGTTTCTGAAGAAATTCAACTGTAAATTCTGAACCTCTATATCTTTCTACCTGACCTTTTTGTCTTCCAAATCCCCTAACTTCACTTACAGTCATTCCAACAATTCCAGAATTTACTAATGCAATTTTTACATCTTCTAGTTTAAATGGACGTATGATTGCCTCAATTTTCTTCATGTTTTTCTCTTGAATGATTTTATTTTAATTCTTTTTTTGAAAAACATCTAGCATTGAAACTCCAGAAAATGATTTAATCTCAAGACCAGCGCTAATTGCATCCTTAACTAGTAACTTAGAGTTTTCTTTTGAAATTATTACTTGATTATTTGATAATGCCTCCCATTGAGTATCTTCAAAATGCGTCTGGAGCCATAACATTCCGAAAACACTAGTTGGGTTTAGGGATTTATTTGAATTATTGTCTATATTTAACAAGCAGATGTCCATAAGTTTTTTTGAAACTAAATACATATAAACCCTTTTAATGATACTAGGATTGTTATAATTGATACAAAACTAATTTTTATATCCTTTGACTTATTGATTTGTAATACTTAAGTTTATTTTAATTTTTTGCGAATTATTAGCTTTTTATATAGTTTTAGTAAAGGTATTTTTGAATGAAAAATGAGTACAGCTAATTTACATGATTCGACTAACAAGCCTTTATACGGAGAAAGAATAATAGAAGAATCAAATATAATTTGTTTCGAAAATCCTAATAAGAAAAGAACTTATGAAATTTCAATTGAATTACCTGAATTTACTTGTAAATGCCCATTTTCGGGTTATCCAGATTTTGCAAAATTAAATATCCACTATCAGCCTAATAAGAAAGTATATGAGTTGAAATCCTTAAAACTTTATATTAATAAATTTAGAGATCTCAAAATATCACATGAAGAAGTGGTAAATAGAATTATGGATGATCTTTTAAAAGCAGCATTACCACACTGGATTCATTTAAAAGCTGATTTTAATCCTAGAGGAAATGTTTCTATGAAATTAGATATTTATAGTGGACAGAAAAGAAATTAATTATTCTTGATCACATCTGATAATTTTAGAAATTCCTTCTTAAAACCTAAAAGATTTCTATTACTTAAACCACCAATAAATAATCTATTTGTATTCTCATTAAACAAGATCCATATTTGGTTTGTGGGAATAAGACTTAAGATTGTTCCCACAATTATTAAAGTAAAGGATAAATAAATAAAAGGAATTGAAGGATCATTTTTAATAATCAAACCACTACTAGGAATTATTTTTTTTAAAGATAGTTTTGAAGAATTAATTTCTAATGGATTATTATTTAAATAAACAAAATTTTCAGAAAAATCTTCAATATTTGAGACTTTAAGTGGACCATTTTCATTATCTATAGTTAAAAGATAATTTTTTTTATTTTCTCTACCCAATTCAATTAAAAGCCCCCATATTTGATCTCCTATCTCAGGAATAGGCTTTAGTTGGAGTTGGTAAAGAACACTGTCAATTTCCAAAACAATATTTGAAACAGACCAATCCGCTTGATAAATAGTTAAACCTTTGAATCTGATAGGTTGATTCACTTGAGTTGTTTTTATTTCATTCAAATTTTGTTGTTTCGAAAAAAATTCTAAATTTGAAATAAATTGCTTTGGTTTTCCATCACTTTCACGTTCAATAAAAAAGTTTTTTAATTTTATTTTCACTTTTGAATTTGTACTCTCATTTATTAAATCTAAACTTTCTCCTAATCTCAAATATTGTTCTTTAGATTGGCTACTGAAATTTCCGTATGCAGAACCGATCAGTAAAATAATTAACCCTATATGTACAATTATAGGTCCAAGTTTTCCCACTAAGCCTTTTCTTGCCGATAAGCGATTTTCAAATTTGGAAATGTTCCAACCTTTTTTTCTAAGTAAAGAATCAGCTTTTAAAATGTGATCTGTATCTTGGATTATTTCATAATTAGTTATTAATTCGAGTTTGTAGAATTTTTTTTCATCTTTATAGTCAGTCCATTTTAATGCTGCTTTTAAAGACGGTATTTGCCTCCTAAAGCTGCAGGCTGCGAGAGAAATACAAAGTAGTATTAATGAAAATAAAAACCAATTACTTGTATAAATATGATCTAATTGGAGTCTTATAACTTGGGACCCATTAATAAATCCTAATATTGGCGTTTCGTTGTAGAAATCTATATACTCTTGTTGATCATTTCCTTGAGGTATAAACGTTCCAACTCCACTTGAAATAGCAATGAAAATTATTAATAGTATTGCAAATCTTAAACTTGATATCTTTAGAATAAATTTCTTAAAAATAACCATTTAGATCCAATTTGAAATTAAATTTAGAATCCCTAGCGAAACTAAAAATACCCCACTTAAAGTAGGAATTATTTGACTATATTTTCTAAGTTCTAGAAACTGCTTTAAATTTTCAGTTGTCGCTCCTGCAAGGATTAATGGTGTTACTTGACCAAGGCCAAAGAAGAATAAAAAAATTATTGAAATTGCAGGGTTTTTTGCTTGTGATACCCATGCTAAGAGTGTAGCCAGTACTGGAGTAATACAAGGTGAAGAGGCAAGACCAAAAGCTCCACCTATTACAAAAGGAGTAATTATAGAAGGCACCTTATCTTCCATAAATTGCAAATCGGGGCCATTAGGTAATTGGAATTTTAAAATTCCTAATAAGTTTAAGCCCATAATAATTGCTATTAAAGCTACTAATGATGCGTAGTAAGAGGGCAATTGTCCATATATTTTTCCTAAGAATCCGCTCAAGGCACCCAATGTAATAAGGGAAAAAATTACCCCTCCAGAAAAACTAATAAGTTTAAACTTATTATTCTTAGTTCCACCCACATAAGCAATTGTGATTGGTAGTAAAGATAAAGAACATGGACCAAGACTTGTTAAAAGGCCAGCAGTAAAAACTAAAAATATGGTAAGTGGGCCTGGATTATTAAGGCCTTGCTCCATTAGTAAATTACCCTTTTGAGCTAATTCTGAAATAAATAAATTAATTGAGGCGATAACAGGAATCTAAATCTTCTAAATTCTAACTAATGAAGAGACTTTCGCGCACTAATCATGCCTATATAACCAGTTGATTCCAATGAACACCTTAACAACATTCCGATCACAAAAAATGAGGATAATAAGGAATTTCCTCCGTAACTTACAAAAGGTAATGGTAACCCAGTTGTGGGCATTGTTCCTGTTGCCACAGCTATATGCATAATAGATTGACCTATAAGTAAAGTTACGCATCCAATAGCAACTAACTTTGTATAATTATTCCTACACTTTATTGCGATTCTTAAGCTTACATAAGAAAAAAGAACTAAAAAACCCAACAATAATGTTGATCCTAATAAACCAAATTCTTCTGCAAAAATAGCAAAAATGAAATCTGTGCTTTGAATTGGTAAATATTGTAATTTTTGTGTAGAGAGGCCAAATCCTTGTCCAAATAATCCTCCTGAACCTATCGCTAGTAAACTCTGAATTAATTGATAGCCATTGCCTTCTGCATCTTTCCAAGGATCTATGAATGATATGACTCTTAGCTTTTGATACTCATTACTCAAAATACTAATACAACCACTTAAAACTCCTAATGAAGCTACTGATAAGAGTGAACTGAATTTTACTCCCCCACATAAACCCATCACCCAAAAAAGAATTCCTGTTAAACCTGCGGTACTTAAATTTGGCTGCTTCATTATTAGTAAAATTAAGAACCCAAAGGTGCTTAATGAAATAATTTTTCTATTATTTTTAACTAAATTCCAATGTGCAAATAAGTTGGCTGCTTCCAAAATTGAAAAAGGTTTAATTAATTCAGACGGTTGAATTTGTAGAGGACCTAGAATTAACCATCTTGAAGAACCGTTAACTGTACTGCCAAAGAATATTGTTAAAATTATCAAGAAAATTAAGAAGTAAAAAATAATTTTTGAAATTTTTAAAAGATCTCTAATATTTGTATTTAAAACAAAATAAAAAAAAGTTAATCCAGGAATACACCAAATAATTTGTCTTTTTAAATAATAAGCCCAATCCCCCATTTCCTTGCTAGCCACCCACCAACTAGCAGAACCAAGAATAAGCAAACCTAAAACAGACCAAATACCAATCAAAATAAGTAGAAGTTTTCCTTCATAAGGCCAAATTTTCCAAGGTATAGGTAAGAAATTATCCCTTAAATAGTTGGAGTTGTTTATGGAATCAAAAGTTCTATTTCTTTTAAAATCACTCTTATATTTTGTAGCTGATTTACTTATCTCCAATTTAAAGTTTGTAGATATACTATTGAGACGTTAAATCACAACTTTGCCAAGTCTTTATGCTCCTTTTTGAGTGGATTTGAGTTTTTAGATTTTGATTAATAAAACTAAATTTATTTTTAGTTTTTCAAAAACATATAAATCAAATATCACAAATCTTAAGAATTAGGACTTTAAACAAAATATTCCTAGCTAAAAGGCCCCTCCCTATGATAGATTCCGTGGGTTTATATACTTACTTAAATCTGTATAGAGGGGGTTTTCTGAATTATGTTCACATCTGTGGACTCAAATAGAAAAAAAATTGTTGAGCATCTTCCTGGTAAGAATGTTAATGATTCCCCTACCCTGGGTAATTCTTTCATTAATAAAATTAAATTTGTTTTTGCAAGTCAATTTCAAAAATTATTTTTAAAAAATGATGAATACACTAAATTGCAAATAACAATTTTTGGTATTACTTTTATCGTTGCCATTTTAGTGGCATCTATAACAGGAATTATAATTGGATATACTTTTGGTTTTAGTGTTTTTATAGGTGCCATTGCCGGTATTTTTTACTTACGTTTGCTTGCTAAAAGCATCGGAAAAATAGGGAAAGAATCTAATGGGGTTTCTCAATTGCAACTATTGGTTCCAGTTTGTCTCTTTCTTTTTGCAAGCAAGCTAGGATCCTTAGATATTTTTCCAGCAATGATAGGCTTTTTTATCTATAAGCCTTCTCTTATATTTTATTTCTCACGTTCTTAAATAAATTTTGCTTTTCAAAATTTATTAATTTTTATTCAAATCAAAATGTTTTTTAACTCCTTGCCAACAAATTTTGCCGCATTAGAAGTAGGTCAACATCTTTATTGGCAAATTGGAAATATAAGACTGCACGGACAGGTTTTTTTAACTTCTTGGATCCTATTAGGTGCTTTATTAGTTTTCATTTCTTTAGGGACAAAAAAAATGGAAAATGATCCTAAGGGATTGCAGAATTTACTTGAATTTTTATGGGACTACATCAGAGATCTTGCAAGAACTCAAATTGGTGAAAAAGTATATAGAGATTGGATGCCTTTTATAGGAACTCTATTTTTATTTGTGTTTGTAAGTAATTGGGGAGGAGCGCTCATACCTTGGAGATTAATAAAATTACCAAGTGGAGAATTAGGAGCTCCAACAGCTGATATTAATACAACGATTGCATTGGCATTGTTAGTTTCTCTATCTTATTTCTATGCTGGGCTTAGTAATAAGGGTTGGAGATATTTTGAATATTATGTTCATCCAACACCGATAATGTTGCCTTTTAAAATTCTAGAAGACTTTACTAAACCTTTATCTTTATCCTTTAGGCTTTTTGGAAATATTCTTGCTGATGAACTTGTTGTTGGTGTTTTGGTTTTTCTAGTTCCCTTGGTTTTACCCATTCCTGTAATGTTTCTAGGGTTGTTCACAAGTGCAATTCAAGCATTAATCTTTGCTACACTCGCTGCTTACTATATAGGAGAAGCCGTAGAAGAACATCATTAGTTTCTCTTTAATAAATTCAGACTCTTTTACAAAGGGCCTGTAATCTGGCAAAATATTTAATCGCGTAGGTCTGAAAAATTCAGACCCATTCTTAAAAAAAAAAAGAATGTCCAAGCGTGTTAGACAAAAAGATTTATCACAAGCATTAAGCTCTTTATTTCAAAATTATGGATTCCATTACTTCCGCTGCATCTGTTGTAGCTGCTGGCTTAGCAGTTGGCTTAGGCGCTATTGGCCCGGGCCTTGGACAAGGTAACGCAGCTCAAGGTGCTGTTGAGGGTATTGCCCGCCAACCTGAAGCTGAAGGTAAAATCAGAGGAACTCTACTTTTATCTTTCGCTTTCATGGAGTCATTAACAATCTATGGATTAGTTGTTGCTCTAGTATTACTTTTTGCGAATCCTTTTTCCTAAAAGTTAATTTTGCTTTTAATTCTTATTAGCAATATTTAAATATAATTATTTAATTTCAACTGAAACATATGTTGGCCTTTAATTTTTTTGGTGCTACTGAAGGTGGTTTATTTGATATAAATGCCACTTTGCCTCTTATGGCAATACAAGTAGTCGCTCTTACTTACATACTAAATTCTCTTTTTTTTAAGCCAGTAGGCAATGTGGTTGAAAAAAGAGAAAAATTTGTAAGTAACAATATTATGGATGCCAAAAATAAACTTTCAGAAGTTGAAAAATTAGAAGCTGATTTATTAAGTCAGCTTCAAAGCGCTCGCTCTGAAGCTCAAAAGATTGTGAGCGAAGCTGAGAGTGAATCTGATAAGCTTTATAAAGAAGCTCTTGAACTTGCTAATAATGAAGCAAATGCTTCTAAGGAAAAAGCAAGGTTAGAAATAGAAAATCAGACATCTTCAGCTCGTGACCAGCTTTTTAAGCAAGCTGATGACTTAAGCGAACTTATTGTTAATAAATTAATTCTAGAAAAATGAATTTACCTCTTCTAGCTACAGAAGGTTTTGGATTAAATCTTAATTTATTCGAAACTAATGTTCTTAATTGGGCTGTAGTTGTTTTTGGCCTTTATAAATTTTTACCAGGCTTTCTAGGTAAAATGCTTCAAAAAAGAAGAGAGGGCATTCTTCTTGAATTAAAAGATGCAGAAGATCGACTTCTTAAGGCTACACAAGCTTTAGAGAAAGCAAAAACTGACTTATCTTTAGCAGAAGAAAAAGCTAGTCAAATAAAAGCAGATTCTCTTAAAAGATCTGAATCAATCAGGATGGAAAGTGAGAAAAAAGCTATTGAAGAGATGGCACGAATAAAACAAAGTGCAATCTCTGATGAAAGTTCAGAAGCCTCAAGAGCGATTTCTCAACTTCGTAAAGAAGCTGTTGAATTAGCTATTAAGAAAGCTTTAGATTCTCTACCAAATAGACTTGATCAAACAACTCAAGAAAATTTGGTAACTCAATCCATAAATAATATTGAGATGAATTAATGCCACTTTTAAATTCCGTTACTACCCCATACGCAGAAGCATTACTTCAGGTTGTTAGCGAAAACGATCAAACTGAAGAAATGGTTAAGGAGGTAAAACAACTACTATCCTTAATAAATGATTCCCCTGATCTAGAAAAAACATTATCTTCTCCAGTTTTAGAGACAGATACTAAGAAAAAAATCATAATTGAAATTTTTTCAGAAAAGATTAATTCTTCTCTTCTAAATTTTTTAAAACTATTGGCTGACAGGCAAAGAATTGGAATTGTAACCTCAATTCTCGATAGATTTTTAGAAATTTACAGAGAAAATAGTAATATTGCTTTGGCAACTGTTACTTCTGCTGTCGAGCTTACTGATGATCAAAAAGGTTTAATTACCAAAAAAATTATCAATATAGCTGGTACTGAAAAATTAGAACTTGTAACTAAAATCGACCCATCCCTCATTGGGGGTTTCGTCGCGAGTGTAGGATCTAAAGTAATTGATGCTAGTCTTGCCTCTCAAATTAGAAAGCTTGGTTTGTCACTATCCAAGTAAATTCAAAATCCAACCTTAAATTCTTAAATCCATGGTATCTATACGCCCTGATGAAATCAGCTCAATCTTAAAACAACAGATAACTGATTATGACCAATCCGTAAATGTAAGCAATGTAGGAACTGTTCTACAAATTGGTGATGGCATTGCAAGAATATACGGCTTAGATCAGGTCATGGCTGGTGAATTATTAGAATTTGAGGATGGAACTGAAGGTATAGCTCTTAATCTTGAAGACGATAATGTCGGTGCAGTTTTGATGGGTGAAGCTTTAGGTGTACAAGAAGGAAGTAATGTAAAATCAACAGGAAAAATCGCATCTGTCCCAGTCGGAGAAGCTATGAAGGGGAGAGTTGTTAACCCTTTAGGGCAGCCAATAGATGGAAAAGGTGAGATTCCGACAAGTGATAATAGACTTATTGAAGAAATGGCTCCAGGAATAATTAAGAGGAGATCAGTTCATGAACCTATGCAAACTGGTATCACTTCTATAGATGCAATGATACCTGTGGGAAGAGGTCAAAGAGAATTGATTATTGGAGATAGGCAAACTGGAAAAACTGCTATCGCAATTGATACGATAATTAATCAAAAAGGCCAAGACGTAGTCTGTGTCTATGTAGCGATTGGTCAGAAATCTGCATCAGTAGCAAACGTTGTTGAAGTTTTAAGAGAAAAAGGAGCTCTTGAATATACTGTTGTGGTAAGTGCTGGAGCCTCTGAAGCGGCAGCTTTACAGTATTTAGCTCCTTACACTGGAGCTGCAATAGCTGAGCATTTCATGTACCAAGGCAAAGCCACTCTTGTTATTTATGATGATTTAACTAAGCAGGCTCAAGCTTACAGACAAATGTCTCTTCTTTTGAGAAGGCCACCAGGAAGAGAAGCTTATCCTGGAGATGTTTTTTATTGTCATAGCAGATTACTTGAGAGGGCAGCAAAATTATCAGACGATATGGGTGGTGGATCAATGACAGCTTTGCCAATTATTGAAACTCAAGCTGGAGATGTCTCTGCATATATTCCAACAAATGTCATATCAATTACTGATGGACAAATTTTCTTAAGCGCAGATTTATTTAACTCAGGTTTAAGACCTGCAATAAATGTTGGTATTTCAGTTAGTAGAGTTGGGGGAGCTGCACAAACAAAAGCAATTAAGAAGATTGCTGGAACACTAAAATTAGAATTAGCTCAATTTGATGAATTAGCAGCATTTTCTCAGTTCGCTTCTGATCTTGATGAGGCTACTCAGCAACAACTTGAAAGAGGTAAAAGATTAAGAGAATTGCTAAAACAAGCACAATTCTCACCGTTAAATCTTGCTGAACAAGTTGCAGTTGTATATGCAGGTGTTAAGGGGCTTATTGATGAGGTACCTGTTGAGGATGTAACAAAATTTGCTGCTGAACTTAGAGAATACCTCAAGTTAAATAAAGCGGAATTTATTGAGGAGATTCTTAAAGAGAAGAAACTTAATGAAGGCTTAGAAACAACTTTAAAAGAGGTAATAAAAGAAGTTAAATCCTCAATGCTTGCCACAGTTTAAATTTATTCTAAGGAGATATCATGGCAAATCTTAAAGAAATCAGAGATCGAATTGTTTCTGTTAAAAACACTAGAAAAATAACAGAAGCTATGAGATTAGTTGCAGCTGCAAAGGTGAGGAGAGCACAAGATCAAGTACTGAAAAGTAGACCTTTCGCTGACAAACTTGCCCGTGTCCTCGAGAATATTCAATCTAGGGTTCAGTTTGAAGCTGTAGACTCTCCTTTGTTATCCAAAAGGAACGTAAAAACAATCTCCTTAGTTTGCGTAACTGCAGATAGAGGTTTATGTGGGGGATACAATACGAACATAATTAAAAAGGTAGAAATTAGGTACGCAGAGTTGATCAAACAAGGTTATGAACCTAACTTGATTTTAGTTGGCAAAAAGGCAATAGGTTATTTCCAAAATAGGAAAGATAGATACGTAATAAAAAGTACATTCAAAGAGCTAGAACAAGTACCAACAGCTATAGATTCTGAAGGGATAACTAATGATGTCTTAGCCGAATTTTTATCAGAAAACTCAGATAGGGTAGAGATTATTTATACCAAATTCATCACTCTAGTAAGTTGTGCTCCAGTTGTGCAAACATTGTTGCCATTAGATCCTCAAGGAATTGCTGAGGAAAATGATGAGATTTTTAGATTAACTACAAAGAATAGTAAGTTACTCGTTGAAAAATCTAATATAGAAAAGAATGATTCAGAGAAATTGCCTTCTGATATTGTTTTTGAACAAAGTCCTGATCAGTTATTGGATTCCTTATTACCTTTGTACTTACAGAATCAGATTCTTAGAGCGCTTCAAGAGTCTGCCGCTTCAGAACTTGCCTGTAGAATGACAGCTATGAATAATGCGAGTGATAATGCTAAAGAATTAGCAAGTACTTTAAACCTTACCTATAACAAAGCAAGACAAGCTGCTATAACTCAAGAAATACTTGAAGTAGTAGGAGGTTCAGCAGTCTAGCGGAATCGTTAAAAATGTCGAAATATAATATAAAAGTTGAATTAGAAAAAAAGACGTACGTTTTTTTATGTCCTGAAGATCAAGATATAATATCTGCTGCTAAAGCCAATGGGATTGATTTACCAAGTAGTTGCTGTTCGGGAGTATGTACAAGCTGCGCCTCAATGGTGATTGATGGATCAGTTGAACAAGAAGATGCAATGGGTTTAAATGATGATTTAAAGGAAAAGGGTTTTGCTCTTTTATGTGTTGCGTATCCAAAGTCTGATCTACATATTATTGTCGGCGATGAAGTTGAAGATAATTTATATAATAATCAATTTGGTAAATATCAAAAATGATCTTAAAAAAGGTTGATTTTTATATAGATTGGCCAGGATCAAAAAACATTATTCATTTGAGGAGATTAATAATTGAAAATCTGATGAAAAAAGGGGAAGTTATAAGATGGTCTATTATAGATATTAAAGATTCAATAGAGTCCAGTAATTTAAAAAAAATAAGAATTAAGGCTGTATTAGTAAATCCAGTGAATTCAAAAATATAATTCAATGTCAATATCCCCAACAATATTTATTATTCCAACTGGAATTGGATGTGAAATAGGAGGATTCGCTGGAGATGCCCTTCCTGCTGCAAAATTATTAGCCTCTGCGAGTGGATGTTTAATTACTCATCCAAATGTCATGAATGGGGGATCTCTTTCTGAACGGAACAAAGATATTTTTTACGTGGAAGGTTATAGCTTAGATCGATTTGCTAAAGGAGAAATTGGTCTCAAAAGTGTAAAACAGCAGAAAATTGGAATAATTTTTGATTCAAGTATTGAATATGAAATATTAATGAGACATTTACAAGCCGCAGACGCTTGTGTCGCAACTTTAGGGATTGATGTTGATTCTTATGTTTTAACAAAAGAACCGCTAGGAATAGTTATTGAGTCTGAATCACAAGGTATAAGTGAAGGCTTAATTGAAAATCCCGATACTTTAATTGAAGCAGGAGAAAGGCTAATAGAAAAAGGGATAACTGCAATAGCGATAGTAGCTAAATTCCCTGATAATGAAGATTTGATTGAGACAAATTCATATAGGGAGGGAAAGGGCGTTGATCCTATTGCTGGAGTGGAGGCTGTAATAAGCCACTTGATAAGTAAGTTTCTCAAAGTCCCCTGTGCACATGCACCTGCATTAAGTCCAATTGAATTGAATGGAAATTTAGATCCTCGTGCTGCTTCAGAAGAAATAGGATATACATTTTTGCCATCAGTACTGATTGGATTAAGTAATGCACCAGATCTTATAGAATTGACTGATAAAAATGAAAATATAACCTTACATCCAAGTCATATCGAATCTATTGTTGTTCCAAGTGGGGCATTAGGAGGAGAAGCAGTATTAGCTTGTATTGAGAGAGGTTTAAATATAATCTCTGTAAAAAATAAAAATATACTAAATTTTGGTAATCATAATTTAAATTATCCCAAACTCATTGAAGTGGATAATTACTTCGAGGCAGCAGGCTTAATTCTTGCTCTTCGACAGGGAATTAACCTGAGATCAATTAAAAGACCGTTGAATAAAGTCCAAGAATTAAATTTTAATAAATAGCTATTTTAATTAGAGATTGCGATTGGTACTCTCCAGTCACTTCCAAGTGATTGACTACTTAGTTTTAATATTGGAGGAGCTTGCTTTCTTTTGAATTCTGCTTTTTTAATAAGTGTAATTATTTTTAGAATTTGTTCTTTGGTATGACCATCTTGTTCAAGAAGTTGTAAATCTTTTTTTTCTTCAATAATTCCCTTAAGAATTTTATCCAATAAAGAGTATGGAGGAAGTGAATCAGTATCAAGTTGATCAGGACCAAGTTCAGCGCTGGGAGGCTTATTGTAGATTTGATCGCCTATTATTTTTACTTTGGTATCTAATTTATATGATTTTCTATGTTCTATAGAATCTTCACTATCAAGCCATCTACACAATTTAAAAACATTAGTTTTATATAAATCACCTATTACAGATAATCCTCCATTCATGTCACCATATAAAGTGCAATATCCAACCGCTAGTTCTGATTTATTACCTGTTGATAGTAACAAATGCTTTTCTTGATTAGCTAAAGCCATTAAGAGAGTACCCCTTATCCTTGATTGAATATTTTGATTTGTTATTCCTTCTGTTTTGAAGTTAAAGCTTTCTATAAAAGATTCTTCAAAAGAGGACATAATATTCTCAATTGAGATTGTACTTAAGTTTATTTTTAGTCTTGCAACTAAATCTTTTGCATCGATTTTAGAATGCTCTGAGCTCCACTTTGAAGGCATTGAAACGCAAAAAATTTTTTCACTTCCTAATGCAGCAGTTGCAATGACTGAAACTAATGCTGAATCAATTCCTCCGCTTAGCCCAATTAAAGCTGATCTAAATCCGCATTTTTTAGCATAGTCTCTTACTCCTAAAACTAAAGCATCAAAAACTGAAGAAATTTCAGAAGATATGTTTTCGTCTACTAAATTTAAATTTTCATTAATATCCCAACTAGACGTATCCTCAGAGAATGATTTTAATTGTTTAATTTTTGAGCCGTTTTTATTCATAATGAAACTATTTCCATCAAAAATCAAATCATCATTTGCCCCTACCTGGTTAACGTATATTAAGGGGACTTGAAGATATTTTGCAGCAAAACTTGAAATTTTATTTCTTAACTTGAATTTTTTGAAGGTATAAGGAGAGGCAGATAAATTTAATAAAAGATCAATTTTTTTGCTCTTTAAATCTATAATCGGATTCTTTTTATGAATACCTCTCCCTTCTATATTTTCATTAACCCATAAATCTTCGCATATAGTTATTCCAATCTTATAAGTTTTGTTTCTTATTGTTTTGGAGATTACAGATACTCTGTGATCAGATCGAAAGTATCGTTTTTCATCAAAAACTTCATAAGTTGGGAGAATAATTTTACGTGCAATTGTTTTCCATTTACCACCCTCAATTAGAACAATAGAATTATAAAGATTTGGAAAAAAAGAATCATCAATCTTTTCTGCAATCCCTACCGTAATACTTAAATCCCCATATTTTTTATGAATTGATATGGATAATTGATCTAAAATATAATATTGTCTTTCAATTAAATCTTTTTTTAGAAGTAAATCTTTAGCAGGATAACCCCACAATGATAATTCTGGGGTGAGGACTATATCAGCAGAATTTGAATATGCTTTACCAGTTACATTAAGTATTTTTTTTGCATTACCCTCTAGATCTCCCACAATTGGATTCAATTGTGCAATGAAAAAATTCATTCAACTACCTAATGGATTCATATAAGTTATTCTTCTTCACTATATCGATTAATGATTTAGGTAAATCAGAATAATTATTCTTTAATCTAACCATTGAACTAGAAATATTGGGAATGTTTAATGAAGAAATTTCAAAAATAACTTTGTTCGTTTTTAACATTTTAAGAGTCTTAGATTCAATTGGATATCCTTCCCTTTTGATGATTAGTAATTTAACTGCATGAATAATTTTATCAAAATTTTTCCATGAGGAAATTTCCGTAATTAAATCACTACCTATTACAAAATCTACTTTACTAAAGGGATAAATTTTTTTACATTCTTCAATAGATTCGATAGCCCATTGGCTACTTATTTTTTGATTAAAAATGATTTTAGGATTATTTATATCTTTTATTAGTGATTTTAATAAAAGGTTTCTAAAAAAAATATTTTCTTTATGCTTTTTTTTTGGATTATCACTTGCATAAGTAACAACACAAGAATAAATGTTTGATAATTCTTCAAGTATTTTTTTGTGACCAATGGTTGGTGGATCCGCACTAGTCCCAAATAAGGCAATTCGATTTTTAGTATCAAATTTCAAGGTAGAAAAATAGAAAAATTATTATCTAAATTTTTATTAGATAAATAAATTTTTGTATATTCAAAAATATCAGGTTCTTTCATTATGATTTTTTTAATAATGTGGGATGGATCTAAAAGACATTCTTTGCTTTTTCTAAATATTTCTTTAGCGGCTAATTTCCCAACTATTTTTGTTGCGCGAACCGATATTGCTGCTTGTACAATAGCAACTGGTCCGTAGGGTAATAATGATAAACCATTCGTAAAAGGAGCAGTGGCCAAGAAAATTTTACGTAATAAATTAAAAGATGTATTTATGCCAATTTGAGTAGCTCCAAGGAAAATATTATTTATAGAAATCTTTTTGATGATTTTTCGTGCTGATTCACCTTTAAGATTTAACCCATAAACTTTACTGAGTTCACTAACTAATGCAGTATCTAATGCAAAACCTCCGGCAATATCAATAAAAATTAATGGATTTAATGCTACTCCTGATGCTTTGATTGTTGCAAATTTACCAATAATAGACTGAGCTTCCCTTTGCCTTCTTTTTAATCGTTGTTCTTTTATTTTCAAGAATAATTTATCAGCTAATTGAAGAGAGTTTACAGTTAATAAACTTACGCCATCCTTGTGAATTAAATCAGTTATTTGATTCTTAATGTTATTCTTTGAGTTTAATATAATTGGGATATTTATATTTTGAGGAAGTTTCAATCTTATATTTTGCAAAATATTTTTTAAATCATGCCCATTCCAAGTATCAATTTTATTTAATAAAATAATCACTTTTTTCCCATTCTGGATAAATGAATTTATTTGAGACATCTCATTTCTATTTATATCCCCAGTTATGGTAAATAAAACAAGTTCTAAACTATTAATTTGCGAGAATATATTTTTAGGATCTTTGATATCACAAAAATCAAATCCTGGAGAATCAATTAATTCAATAGTTTTTAGGATTTTATGTTTAAAAGACCACTCTTTCCCTTCAATATTTTTTGTAGATCCATTAATAATATCTGTTTTAAACTCGTTTTTGTTTAATAATAAATTTAATATAGAAGATTTCCCAACGCCTGATTTTCCGTATATCCCAATCTTTAATTGTTTCTCTTTGAGTCTGAAAAGTTGTTGATTAAAAGAAATGATATCTTTATTTAAATTACTTTTTTCATAGTTTGTAAGATCTATACTTTCCCACCATTTTTTCAAAAGTAAATAATTTTTATCAATATTAATTTCCTCCATATTTATTCTTGCCACCAACCAGCAAGTACAGAGAGAACAGCCTCTGATCCAATTATTCCCACGAACCCCCCGAATTCATCTACTACTACTTTCACGTCTTTATGATCCTTGTCAAATCTAGTTAACAACTTGTCTACTTTTATCATTTCTGGGATGTAGTCAACAGGATCACATAATTCAGATAGTAATTTTTTATTTTCACCTTTGATAAGATTAGTCAATAAGTCTTCACGTTTGGCTATTCCTTGTATTTTGTCAACTTTATCTCCCAAAACAACCCACCATGGAGAATTATTTGAAATTATAAGTTTTGAAATTTCATCAAGATTTGAGGACCCATCAAGACTAGGCGCTGATACTCTAGGGATCATTAAATCTTTAGCTTTTAAATCATTTAATTGAAAAACCTTAAGTATCATTGCTGCTTCGTCAGCCTCTATAAATCCTTTCTGTGAGCCAATTTTCGCCATTTGTCTAATCTCTGCTTCATCAGTTGAGATCTCATTTTCTGCAGTGATTACAGGAAATAATTGCTCTATTAAAATTAAAAATGGCCTCATAAAACTATTTAACATCCTCAAAACAGGAACAGATAATATAGCTATTTGTAATGAAAATCTTGTGCCAAGTGCTTTAGGAAGTACTTCTCCAAGTAATACAACTAATACATAGAAAGCGATTGAAAATAATGTTAAACCGAAACTACTTTTAATTATTAAGGCCCCATAGACTCCTAAAAGGAGACTCCCAATTATGTTAAACCCATTATTAGTTATCGTAATTACAGTTAATGTTCTTCCCAGATGTTTTCTAAGTTTAAGTAGTTGATTCGCGGAACTTTTAGGTTTTTGTTTTGATGCTAATTCTAAAATCCTTATTGAATTTACTGCTAAAAAAGCTGCTTCTGCTCCTGAACAACATGCCGAACCTACTAAAATAATTATTATCAGTAAAATTAGAATGTAAACACTTGGTTCCATTTAAATTGATTAGGTTTAAATAACTTGTAATTCATTCTTCCACTTTTTTATAAAACTAGCCAATCTAAGATTTATGTTTAGAACTAATAGCAAAATTTTTGAAGAAAGAAGAGAAATTTTCTTAAATAAATTAAACGGTAAAGTTGCTATTATTCCTAGCTCTAGCTTAGTTAAGCATCACGCGGATTGTGAATATCCTTTTAGACAAGATAGTAATTTTTGGTATCTGACTGGCTTTGATGAGCCTGATTCAATTGCTCTTTTCTTATCTCATAAGCCAAAAGGAGAAAGGTTTATTTTGTTTGTTTCTCCAAAGGATATTATTAGTGAGGTATGGCATGGCTTTCGATGGGGCGTAGAAGGTGCCGAAAGAGAATTTAAAGCTGATAAAGCTCATTCAATTAATGACTTTAAGACTTTACTACCATCTTTTATTGGTAATTCGGATGAGATTATTTATTCATTAGGTAAACATCCTAAAATTGAAAAAACTGTTTTGGAAATATTCTCTCAACAACTTGAAGCTCGTTCAAGGGCAGGCATAGGAGCAAATTCTATAAAATCTCCTGAAATTTATCTCAATGAAATGCGCTTAATTAAAAGTGATTTTGAGATCAATAGGATGAGAGAGGCTACTCAAATTTCAGCAGAAGCACATGAATTAGTTAGAGAATCTATTTCATTAAAAAATAATGAAAGACAAATTCAAGGATTAATAGAAGGATTCTTTTTAGAAAAAGGTGCAAGAGGACCTGCTTATAACTCTATAGTTGCTTCAGGTGATAATGCTTGCATCTTGCACTATACATTAAATAACTCTGAGTTAAATAAAGGGGATTTATTATTGGTAGATGCTGGTTGTTCATTAATTGATTATTACAATGGAGACATAACAAGAACTATTCCTATCGGAGGAAAATTTTCTAAAGAGCAAAAGACTATATATGAAATTGTTTTAGAAGCACAGAAAGCCGCAATTAAGAGTTCTGTAAGAGGTTCTAACTCTACTAATGTTCATAATGTTGCTTTAAGAATTCTGATTGAGGGATTAAAAGAAATTGGACTATTGAGAGGAGATACTGATGGGATAATCGAAAAGGGATCTTATAAACATCTTTATATGCATAGAACTGGACATTGGCTTGGTTTGGACGTTCATGATGTTGGAGCCTATAGGATGGGAGAATATGATGTTCCATTGCAGAATGGAATGATACTTACTGTCGAACCAGGTATTTATATAAGTGACAGGATTCCCGTTCCTGATGATCAACCTAGTATTGATGAAAAATGGAAAGGAATTGGAATAAGAATTGAAGATGATGTACTTGTGAATGAAAAAGAGCCAGAAATTCTCAGCGTTGCAGCATTGAAAGAAATTTCAGATTTAGAATCTTGAATATTTGACTTATACAGTTAATAGATTTATTTTTTTATAGTGATAAAAAATTAACATGAATAAAACTAATTCTTATGATTCCAAATTATCTCAAGCAAGAGGCTTAGCTAGCCAACTTGGAATGTTTGCAGAAGAAAATGATATTCCTAAAGACCTTTGGGACTCTTTAGAAAGAACTATTTACGATTTTTATGAAGTGTCTAATGATAGATAAAATAAAGTTTCAGTATTTATGAATAAATAAAAGCAAGAATTTCTAATCAAATTATCAATTAGTGTCCATAAGCTGATAAATTATTAATTATGTCTTAAAAATATTGAATGTCTTCATCAGATAAGGTCAACGAGAATACACCAGAACCACAAGAACAAAAAAGTGATTCTCAAAAAACTAAAAAAATATCTCCCAATGCCGGGATGATGGGTGCAAACGCTGTTTTGGCCGCTGCCAAAATAGATGAAGATGGAGTTCCTACAGGCTATACACCTAAACCTGATGAGGGTAGATTTATTATTAAAATTTTATGGTTACCTGATAACGTTGCATTAGCGGTAGATCAAATTGTGGGAGGAGGTCCAAGTCCTCTTACTGCTTATTATTTTTGGCCAAGAGATGACGCTTGGGAAAAATTAAAAAGTGAATTAGAAAATAAAGGTTGGATTACTGATAATGAAAGAGTTGAAATTTTAAATAAAGCCACTGAAGTAATAAATTATTGGCAAGAAGAGGGTAAAACAAAGAAATTGGAGGAGGCGAAACTCAAATTCCCTGAGGTTGCTTTCTGTGGAACTGCTTAAAATTTAGTTTTTTGACGCTTGAATTCTTGCCTCGGCTTTTGATATTTCATTAAGAGCTTTTATTTTTTCTGGACTTTTTTCATTTTCAGGAAATTTACCAATTGCTGATTTTGCTTTTTTAAGCGCATCCTCAGCATTTTGGAGATTAATTTCTGAACCAATTTCAGCATTATTAACTAAAACTATCACTTCATCTGATTCGATTTCAGCAAAGCCACCCATTAAGGCTATAGATTTCCATTTTGAATTCATTCTTAGTCTTAAAACACCAATATCAATAGCCGTAACTAAAGATATATGTCCAGGGAGTACCCCGATTTGACCTGTGGTACTTGGAAGAATTACCTCATCAGCATCACCTTCGTAAACATTCTGATTTGGAGCTAAGACCTTTAGTAAAATTGCCATTAATTTAAATTTTTAGAGAGTTTAAAAATATTTATAAAAGTTGATAATTTATTTTTCTGAATTTATTTTTTCTGCCTTAGCTTTTACTTCTTCGATATTTCCCACCAAGTAAAATGCTTGTTCGGGTAAATCATCAAGTTCACCAGCTAAAATCATATTAAAACCAGCAATTGTCTCATCTAATTTGACATATTTCCCTGACATTCCTGTAAAAATTTCTGCTACGAAGAATGGCTGAGATAAGAATTTCTCAATTTTTCTTGCTCTACTAACAGTTAATCTATCTTCTTCGGATAATTCATCTAAACCAAGAATCGCAATAATATCTTGGAGCTCTTTATATCTTTGTAATGTTGATTGAACTGCACGAGCTGTTTTGTAATGCTCATCTCCAACTACTGAAGGTTGAAGCATTGTGCTCGTTGAATCTAGAGGGTCAACAGCTGGATAAATCCCCTTTGCTGCAAGACCTCTTGCCAGGACGGTTGTGGCATCTAAGTGTGCGAAAGTTGTTGCCGGAGCAGGGTCAGTTAAATCATCAGCTGGAACATAAACAGCTTGAATTGATGTGATAGAACCTTCTAACGTTGAAGTGATTCTCTCTTGTAATGCTCCGACATCAGTGCCTAAAGTAGGTTGATAACCAACCGCAGAAGGCATCCTTCCAAGCAAAGCTGAGACTTCAGAGCCAGCTTGAACAAATCTGAAAATATTGTCGACAAAAAGAAGAACATCTTGCTTATTTACATCTCTAAAATGTTCAGCCATAGTTAATGCTGATAAGCCAACTCTCATCCTTGCGCCTGGAGGCTCATTCATCTGACCGAAGCACAAAGCAACTTTAGATTGAGATAAATCATCTGCATTAATGACTCCTGACTCTTTAAATTCTTCGTATAAGTCGTTCCCTTCTCTTGTTCTTTCACCAACGCCTCCAAAAACTGATACTCCCCCATGCTCTTTAGCAATGTTATTTATTAATTCCTGAATTAGTACTGTTTTACCTACTCCAGCACCTCCAAACAAACCAACTTTTCCACCTTGTC
>QCSX01000006.1 GCA_003209065.1 Prochlorococcus sp. AG-670-N10 | reverse complement strand
TTAATGATATTAAAGAAATTATAGGCTTATTATTAATTGCAACTCCTCTTTTTGGAGATGCGTTGGTTACTTTATTAAGGCGCTTTTTTACAAGGCAGAACATATTTAAGGCTCATAGACAACATCTTTATCAAAGACTAAATTTAGGAAGGTTTTCAAAAAAACAAGTTGCCATTTTATATATTTTGCAAGTTTCAATGATAGGAATTGTTTACATAAAATTAAATTTTATTTACGAAATAGCTACTATCTTTGTTTCTTTATTTATAATGTATTTACTAGAAAGAAAATATGCATTGTCTTTTGAGGAATCGATGAATAATAAATTAATTTGAAATTTTTTATTTTGAAATGAATAGTTTTTTATTCTTAAAAATAAGTTACCTATTAAGGTATTTACTGAATTTAAAAATTAAGCATAGAAAAATCTATTTCATATGTTGTGATCTCTTACTTTTAACTTTTTCATATATATCCTCATTATGGTTATTAAATCTAAACTATAATATTAAATATAAATATTTTCTTTTTTTTCTACTTTTTACTGCACTTTATTTAGTATTTGGAAATTATTATAAAAATTTAACTAGATATTCTTCGAGTATCGGTTTTTATAAATTAGCAATTAAAAATACTTTATTAATTATTTCTATACAAATCATATTTTATATATTAGGTTTTTATTCTTATGATTTTAAGTTTTGGATGCTTTTATGTTTTTTAAGCTCTTCTTTTACTATTGCATTAAGAGTTTTGGTTAGGGATCTAATAACTGTTTTCAATATATCTCCAAGAAATAATGTAAGTAAAATTGCCATTTATGGAACCGGGCAAAGTGAAGTACTAATAAGTCAGCAAATTCTTTTAACAGGATCACATAATATCATTGCATTTATAGATGAAAATCCAGAGTTAGAAAACAGAGATATAAATGGAATTAAAGTAAAAACTTTAAAGCAAATATCTAATTTAGATTTTGATCAATTACTTGTTTCAACTTTAGCTATTAATTCTAATCAATGGTTGAATATCCTAAAACAAATAAAAATAATAAAGCCTAGGATTAGAATCTTGAAAATCCCTTCTATTAATAGTATAGAGGAGGGGAAAGATAAATTAGATTCACTAAAACCTATATCTCTAGAAGATCTATTATTTCGTGAAATTGTCCCCCCAAAGGAAAATTTGCTGGGTCCTGGAATTCAAGACAGAGTTGCATTAGTAACTGGTGCAGCTGGTTCTATAGGTAAAGAGCTAAGTCTACAAATACTTTCCTTAAAACCTTCAAAACTAGTTGTTGTTGATTTTAGTGAGCCTAATCTTTTTGAGCTTAAAAATATATTAATTAAAAATAATTTTCAAAATACAAAAATACATTGCGAATTAGGAAGCACTTCAGATTATAAATTTATGCAAAATATTTTTACAAAGCATAATCCTGATATATTATTTCATGCTTCTGCTTACAAACATGTCACTTTATTAGAACAGAATCAAATCGAAGCTGTTAAAAATAATATAAAATCTACACTTAATGTTTGCAAGCTTGTTTATAAATTTAATACAAATAAACTTATTTTAATTTCTTCTGATAAGGCTGTGAGACCCACAAGTATTATGGGGGTTACAAAAAGGGTCTCTGAACTTATCGTAAGTAGTTATGCAAAAAAATCTAAAGATACAATAAATAAACAAAAATTAGTATTTTCTATGGTACGTTTTGGGAATGTTTTAGGTTCATCAGGATCAGTAGTTCCCATCTTTCAAAAACAAATAGAAGATGGAGGGCCAGTAACTGTTACTGATCCTTTTGTAACAAGATATTTTATGACTCTTTCTGAAGCAGCCTCTTTAGTTATTCAATCATCTGTACTAGCAAAAGGTGAAGGTGAAGTTTTTTTATTAGATATGGGAAAGCCTATGCAAATAAAAAAGCTTGCGGAACAAATGATTATCTTAAATGGTCTTAAAATTAAAAATGAAGCCAATCCTTATGGTGATATTGAAATTGTCTATAGAGGATTAGGCTCTGGCGAAAAACTTTACGAAGAATTATTAATAGATGGGAAATCACAAAAGACTGATCACCCCTTAATTTATAAAGCAATTGAAAAATCGCTTGACTTTAACGAATTAAAAGAAAAAATTGATAAATTATTAATACATCTTAAAAATTATGAGAATAAAAAAACGATAGAAACTCTTAGTGAAATTATCCCTGAATGGTTAAGGGAATAATTTAAAAAATATGTGTAGAGATAGTTTTAATCTTAGATAAGAAATTCTCATTTATTTTAATTGGTTTCGCAGAATAAATTGATTTTGTGAAGATCATTGAGCCATGTCTGGTCTGCCCCAAGGACCATAAACTGTAAAAAGTCTTATTCAATTAGAGGGGGGTTTAAAAAGATGACTATAGGATTGAGCCGTGAGCTCATTCGATTTCTTTGTTGCACCATACATACTTAATAGATATTCAACAAAATCCTTTTCAGAGAAGGGAATTTTTTTATTCCCTCCATAAATCCAACTGCTACTTGCATAAATCAAGTGCTCAACTTTATTATCCTTGCAGAATTCCAGAATATTACCAAAACCAACTAAATTAGAATTAATATATATACTAGGATTTTTTATAGAATGCCTAACGCCTGCTTGGGCTGCTAGGTGAATAAATTTTTTTGTAAATATATTTTAGAAAGATTTTTTAAAGCATCGTAATCTTTCAAATCTGCTTTTACGAATAAGAATTCGCCCTTAATATTATTTTCTGAAAATTTATCTAATTCTTTTAATCTTGCTTTCTTTAAGTGCTCATCGTAGTAATCATTTAAAATTGTCTAATCCGATAACAAACAATCCGTTGTTAAGTAATTTTTTACACACATGAAATCTTATAAAACCTGTACAACCAGTCACCAATATTTTTTCTTCCATGAAAGTCTTAACTCAATTATCTATCCTACCGTAATCATCTTTAAACCTTACGATATCATCCTCTCCAATATAGTCCCCACTCTGAATTTCAATTAGAGTTAACTGAATCTTACCTGGATTACTTAATCTATGCTTTGAACCTAAAGGAATAAAAGTACTTTGATTTTCGCTTAAAACGAAAGTCTTATTGTCCAGTTCAACTTTTGCTGTACCTTTAACTACTATCCAATGCTCAGTTCTATGATGATGCAGTTGAAGGGAGAGTTTTGATCCTGGATTTACTTCAATACTTTTAACAAGCCACTTTTTATTCTCTATCAAAGAAGTATATGAACCCCATGGTCTATATATCTTTCTGTGGGTATTAACCTCTTTATATCCTTTTTTATCAAGTTTATTTAATACGTTTTTTATTTTATTTAACTCGTTTTTGTTAGCAGCAAGTATTGCATCAGAAGTCTCAACAATTATTAAATCTTTTAAACCAAGAGTAACTAAAAGACTATTTTCACTCTTTATATAGCAATTACTTGACCCCTCATTAAAAACTTTACCTTTAATTACGTTACCTAAAGAATCTTTCTTTTCGTTATCCCATAAGGATTCCCAATTGCCAATATCACTCCATCCTGCATCTAAAGGGAGAACTAAACCTAAATTAGTTTTTTCCATAACGGCAATATCTATTGGGATACTTGGAGATTTAGAGAAAGAATCTCCTTCAATTCTTATGAAATCAAGATCTCTAATACTCCTATTGATTGCTTCTTCGCAATATTGTAAAACTAGGGGTGCATGTTTCTTAAGTTCTTTAATTATTAAGCTATTTCTGAAAACGAACATTCCACTATTCCAAGTGAATTTCTTTGACTTAATAAGTTTTTGAGCTAATTCTTTATTTGGCTTCTCTATAAATCTTTTAATTCGACTACCTTTAATATTTTCTTTATCAAGAACGAATTCACTTTCTATATATCCATAACCTGTCTCAGGGTGATTAGGAATTATTCCAAATGTAACTAAATTATTTTCTAATGCCGACTTACATCCTTGTTGTAAAACTTTTGAAAAAATATTTAGATCTCTAATTATATGATCAGCAGATAATATTAATAACAATGGATCTTCTTGATCTTCTTCTAAAGCTTTGATAGCACCTAGAGCAATTGCTGGGGCAGTATTTTTACCTTCGTTTTCAAGTATTATTGCTTTTGGTTTTACATTTATATCTCTCATTTGTTCTGCTACTAAGAATCTATGCTCCTCATTGCAAATAATTATTGGTTCAGTAATTCCACTTAAAAAAGATATTCGCTCTTGAGTTTGTTGTAAAAGTGACTTATTATTTTCTCCGTAAAGAGCTAAAAATTGTTTGGGATAACTTTGTCTTGAAAGTGGCCATAGTCTGGTACCTTTTCCTCCGCATAAGATTATAGGAATTATTTTTTGTTCCATTAATATTAAACTGCATTATTAAAATATTACTACAAAGAATTTTATTAACTCAATTAATAAAAAACTAATCTTTTTTAATGTTTAAATCAAAGTTACTTATTTCTTTAATGAAATCAATATCAATAGTTGTGAATAATCGATTTATAGGGATCAATCTTTCTAAATAGTTCTATAAAAAAATGATCAAATTTGTATGAAATTATTATCAAAGTCATTAGAAAAATTCTAATAAAAATGTAGAAATTTTAATATTACTTAGATTGATAAATTTAGTATTTATTCATGAAAGGATAATATTTAAAATGCATTAATTCAAGATACAAAAAAATAGTAAATCTAATTTTTTCGAGTATTTTTTGAGTAATATTTATTATGCTTTTTAAAAATTTGTAATGGATCTAGTCTGGTTTTAGGTTTACTTTTTTATCAATAACAAAATGAATATTTACTATCTAGAGAATAAGATTATAAAAAGTCTTATAGATAGTTCTCCTAACTCATTACCAATTATTTTAAATTAAAATTAGGTTTATTTAGTTCTAAGTTTATTATCTTTTAGCTCTTTTTTGTAGTCTTTATAGGTAGTTATGAGTCCTTCCTCCAATGAAATTTTTGATTTCCAACCTAATTTTTCTAATTTTGAAACGTTCAATAGTTTTCTGAATGTCCCATCGGGTTTATCATCGTTCCAAATGATTTCACCTTTGAATGAGGTAATTTTAGAAATCATCTCGGCAAGCTCTTTTATACTTAAATCAATTCCTGTTCCAACATTAAGCCAATTTAAGGGCTCTCCTGATTGATCTAAGGGAGCATTGTTTTTATTTGGATTCCAATTTTCTAAAGCGAAAATTGATGCATCCGCCAGATCATCAACATGCATAAATTCTCTTCTTGGATTTCCTGATCCCCAACATTCTATATAGTCCTTTTCCTCCATTTTGTGTGAATGGAATCTATCAAGTAATGCTGGAAGAACATGACTATTTGATGAATGATAGTTGTCACCTTTACCATAGAGGTTCGTTGGCATAAGCGATATTGCATCAAATCCATATTGTTTTCTTAATGCCTGACATAATTTAATTCCTGTAATTTTAGCTAATGCATAACATTCATTAGTTTTCTCAAGAGAACTTGTTAGCAATTCATCTTCTTTTATTGGTTGACTTGAATTCTTTGGATAAACGCAACTACTACCAAGAAAAAGTAATCTTCTTACTTTATTTTTCCATGCTCCTTCTATAACATTATTTTGAATCTTTAAATTATCTAATAAAAAGTCAACTGGGTATGTGTTATTGGCAAATATTCCACCTACCTTAGCGGCTGCGAAAATTACTATATCAGGTTTATTTGTCTTAAACCAATGAAATACTAAATCTGAATCTTTCAGATCAAGTTCAGACCTATTAGGGGAAATTAAATTTTTAAATCCTAAATTATTTAATTTTCTAATTATGGCGCTTCCAACCATGCCACTCCCACCAGCAATAAATATTTTCTCTTCTTTATTAATAAGTGTCATGTAAAAAAAATAATTTTTATTCTTGAGAAAAATTTATTTGAAAACCTGATTTTTTTAATATTGAATCTTTCCTTGCTTCTTCTTTATCAAATTCTATCATTTCTTTTATTAATTCTTCTAGCGAAGTTTTTGAAGTCCAACCTAACTCTAGATTTGCCTTTTTTGATTCACCAAGAAGAAATTCAACTTCAGTAGGTCTAAAGTATCTGGGATCAACTTTAATTACTATTTCCATAGTGTCAGCTCTTCTTCCCACTTCATTTAAGCCATCACCTTCCCAAATTATTCCAGACTTCCCTTTATCACTCCATCCTAGATAAAACGCACTTATCTCAGCAAATTTTCTAATACTTTCTGCTCTTCCAGTTGAGATGACATAATCTTTTGGTTCCTCTTGTTGAAGCATTAACCATTGCATTTCTACATAGTCTCTTGCATGTCCCCAATCCCTTTTTGAATTTAAATTTCCCAAGAAAAGATGTTTTTCTAGACCTGCATTTATTCTCGCAAGACCCCTTGTGATTTTTCTTGTAATAAAAGTTTCTCCTCGCCTTGGGCTTTCATGGTTAAAAAGAATCCCATTACATGCGAACATTTTATATGCTTCTCTATAATTAATTGTAATCCAATAAGCATATAGTTTTGCAACACCATAGGGACTACGTGGATAGAAAGGTGTTTTTTCGTTTTGAGGTGTTTCCTGAACTAAACCATATAATTCACTAGTGCTTGCTTGATATATTTTTGTTTTTTTTGAGAGACCTAATATTCTAACTGCCTCTAATATTCTTAAGGTGCCTAAAGCATCGCAGTTAGCAGTATATTCTGGAGTTTCAAAACTAACTGCCACATGACTTTGAGCTCCTAAATTATAAATTTCATCAGGTGATATATCTTGTATAAGTCTTATTAAGTTCGTACTATCAGTAAGGTCACCATAATGCATAAAAAATCTCGGATTATTTTCATGTGGATCTTGATATAGATGGTCTACCCTTTGTGTATTTAAGCTACTACTTCTCCTCTTGATTCCATGTACTTCATAGTTTTTATTTAAAAGAAATTCAACTAGATAACTTCCATCTTGTCCCGTTACTCCAGTTATTAAAGCTTTTTTATTCGTCATGATATTTTTTTATTAATACTTTTTTAAAATGCATATTTCATTGTGAATTTAAATATAAATTTAATTATATATCTTCGTAAAAGTGATTTCTATTCATCTAAATAAAAAGTTAATTTCTGATTCAATCTTTTTTTCTTTATTTTCCATAAATGTTTTTAATCCTGCTAGTAGTATTAAAAAAATTATTCTCTCATCAAAATATTTGATATTTACTAAAAGTTAAAGGATAAATATTAAAGAAGAGGCAATACAAGTCATTTGGAAAAAAATAATACGTTTAAGGCTGCACTTTTTTCAGTATTAATTATTTTTTAAACTAAAAAAAAAAGAATACAAATATACTTTGAAAAATTTTTAGACTTAATTTATCCTTTTCTGATAAATCCAGAAAAGAACATAGCTTTTGACCAAATTAACTTTATTTTGGCATATAAATTTCTACTTCTATCAACGAGTAATCCTTTCGGATATTGATTCAAAAATTATTCTTATTAAGTTTTTTCTTATCAATATGAAAAGTTTTAAATAAGGCATATTTTCTTGATTTAATACGCTTCCTAATGGATTCGAACCATTGACCCACTGCTTAGAAGGCAGTTGCTCTATCCAGCTGAGCTAAGGAAGCAAATATTTCTCATTTTTTTGGTTACTCAGCTCTTCACTCAGTTAACAAAATCTTGAAAAACAGAAACAAATTAACTTAATTTATAACCCTATTATCTTAATACAGCCTTGCACCTGCAACCAGTAATTATTCAAATTTAAATACTAAAGACAAAAATTTTTTTAATAATATTAAATTCTAATTAAATGATTTATTTAGTCACGATTTCAAAAGTTGTTCTAAATTATTTTTTGAGTAGATAAAATAAAATAAAGATGTCAAGCCTTTTAAAATATTTTTTAATTATCAATTTAATAAATTTATCTTTAGCATACGAAAAGAGAATATTCTGTGTGAATAATGCATCTGAATTCCACTCACTATCATAAAAGAAAAAATTTGATACATATCAATTATTATGACAAGAATTTTTTGAAAAAATAAATATCTATTAAATTAATGTATAGAGTTAAAAAATAATTTATTCATTTTGGCTAAAAGGCTTTCAGATAAACAAAAGGAACAATTAACAGAAGCCTTTATTAATGGAAAGAATATCAATGATTTAGTAGAAGAATTTAATTCTACTAAATTAACAATATCTAGATATTTAAAAAAAAATCTAGGAGGGGAAACCTATCAAAGTTTGATAGAGAAAAGTAAAACCTCCAAAGTATTATCTGTTAATCAAGAAAAATCATCTTCAATCGAGAATGAAAATCTACTGGATAATAAATTCGTAAAAACAAATATTACTTATAAAGAAGTTGATAACTCAAACGTTATAGAAGAAGATTCTGAGTTTGTTCTAAATGACTTTGTGGAGGTTGCTCCTCTAGATTATGAAATTGATAATATTACCCAAAAGGACTTATCATCAATTTCTATTTTAGATGCAGATTTCCCAAAAGTTGTTTTCATGATTGTCGATAATAAAATTGAATTGCAAACTAAACTTCTTAACGATTATCCCGCATGGCAATTCCTTTCCAAAGAGGAATTGGTTAGAAATACAATAGAAATATTTTACGATTTGAGAATTGCAAAACGCTTTTGTACAAAAGAACAAAAAGTCATTAAAGTCCCGAATACTGATGTTTTCAGAATTGTTGCCCCACTTTTGATATCTAGAGGTATTTCAAGAATAGTTACTTCTGATAAATTAATAGCTTTATAAATAAATTCTTACTCCTTTTTCTTATGAAAATTAAGTGTAATCAGATTTCCAAAAAGGGATCCACTTATAAAACTTGTCCCAGTTATGAATCCAATAGGCAAGGATACTGTTTTATCTATTAATAAATCAACCTTGCTTCTATTGCTACTATTCTGAATTCCTGTTATTAAGATAATAAAAAGGCAAGAATTGAAAGTAATTACAAAAAATACTTTTTTTACTAAATAAGGCATGTGATCATAATTCTTTATTCTTATAATTTAATATAAATTATAGATTATTCTTCGGGCAAGATTTTCTTTTTTTGCTAGGTATTTTGACGCTGCTGGTAAACTTAGGCCTGCTTCAATTAATGCATGAAGTTCTTTTTTTAATAGTGATTCATCAAAGTCTAGATTTTTTGTTTTATTAATGCCTTTTATAACAATAGTTATTTCTCCGATAATTGTTTTCCCTTCAAAAAACTCTAATACCATATTTATATTTTTTCCTATATGCTCTTCAAATTTCTTCGTTAATTCTCTTGAAACTTGAATCTCTCTTTCCCCTCCGCAAAACTCTTTTAATTCTCTCAAAAGTTTATTAAGTCTTTGAGGCGATTCGAATAATATTGTTGTCTTTTCGTTATTACTAATTTCTAAAAGAATTCTTTTTCTATCACTTTGTTTTTTGGGAAGAAAACCTTCAAAGATGAATTTTGATGATGGCATTCCACTCGAAACAAGGGCAGCTATTGCTGCGCAAGGACCCGGAATGCATATAATATCTACCCCTAAGGATCTTGCTTTACAAACTAAATCTTCTCCAGGGTCACAAATACTTGGCATCCCAGCATCACTGACTAAAGCAATAGATTTTCCTGCAATCAGATCATTTATTAAAGAAGGAATTTTTTTAAAAGAATTATTCTTATTGAAGCTAATAAGATTATTTTTGATTTCAAATTTATTCATGATCTTTTTTGTTTGCCTTGTATCTTCACAGGCAATTAAAAAAACATTTTTTAGAATATTTATAGCTCGTGAGGAGAGATCGTTTAAATTACCAATGGGTGTTCCCACTAAATACAAAACACCATTTTCTGGTTCTTGATTTCTATGCGATAATGAGTGTTTATTATTCATTACGTGGTTAACTTACCAGAAGGGGTTGATATTAATAATCTTATCGATGATCTGAGAATTTTCAGCTGGGAGGCTGCAGATATTTTGATTAAATATTCGCAAATTCTTAAGAAATCAGACTATAAAACTAATATTATTAAAAATGATGATGAGAAAGATCCAATAACAATAGCGGATTTAGAGGTAAATGATTTAATTCTTAAAAGAATGCAAAGTAAATATCCCAATATCTCTTGGAAATATTTAAGTGAAGAAAATGCAAAGGTTGATCACAATAATTGCGATATTGACTCAGAGTGGGTTTGGATACTTGATCCCCTTGATGGGACAAAAGACTTTATCCAAGGAACAGGTAATTATGCGATGCATTTTGCCCTTAATTATAAAAATAAACCTTTTCTTGGAGTTGTCCTTATTCCAGAAAGAGACGAATTATGGATATCAAATGGTGAGAATGTAAGGTGCGAAAGGCGAGAGCATGTAAATAGAAAGTTAAATTCATTTGCCAACAAAAATCTAAATGAAATGACTTTGGTGACAAGTAAAAATCATAGTAATCCAACCTTAAAGAATTTAATTGATAAGATTTGTTTTAAGAATGTTGTGATTATGGGAAGCATTGGCTGTAAAATCGCTTCAATAGTTAGAGGTGAAAGTGATATTTATATCTGTTTAAGCTTGCCTGATAAAAGTTCACCAAAAGATTGGGATTTTGCCGCTCCAGAAGTTATTTTAAGAACAGCTGGCGGAGCTGTTACCAATTTAGAAAATGAGGAACTCTGTTATGAAAAAACAAATTTTGATCAGCCAGGAATAATTATTGCCTCAAATAATAAAATAATGCATGGAAAATTATGTTTTCAGATAAAAGAAATAATTAAAAAACATGATATTTATCCTTTCATCTCTTAATTAAGAGGAGCGACTGGAGTTGGGGTTGGTTCTGGGTAAGACATCCCTCCGTTTTGAGCAACCCCTCTCAAAGTTAGATTAATTCTTCCTCTGCTATCAATTTCTCTAACTCTGACAGTTATTTCATCTCCTTGCCTTACTACATCTTCAACTCTTTCAACTCTAGCCTCAGATAACTGAGAAATGTGAACCATGCCTTCTTTCCCGGGAAGAATTTCTACAAATGCTCCGATAGGAATAATTCTAGTTACCACTCCTGAGAAGATCTCACCTTCATGAACTTTTCGAGTTAAGCCCTCTATTATTTTTTGAGCTTCTTCAGCAGCAGCTCCATCATGAGAGGCAATAGTTACAATTCCTCCATCTTCTATATCAATTTTGGTATTAGTTCTTTCCGTAATACCCTTGATAGTTCTCCCCCCGGGGCCAATAACTGTTCCGATAAGCTCAGGATCAATCCTGAAGCTTAAAAGTCTTGGAGCATGAGGTGATAATGATTCTTGAGGTTTATCAATTGCTTCTTGCATTTTTTCTAAAATATGCAATCTAGCTGGGCGAGCTTTTTTTATTGCATCGGAAATAATAGAAACTGGTAAGCCTGTAATTTTCATATCCATTTGTAATGCAGTTATACCTTTTTCAGTTCCAGCAACCTTAAAATCCATATCTCCTAGAAAATCCTCAATTCCCTGTATATCAGTAAGTATTCTGACTTCTTTACCTTCTTTAATTAAACCCATGGCAGTCCCACTTACGGGAGCTTTCAATGGAACCCCGGCATCTAACAACGAAAGTGTACTTCCGCAAACAGAACCCATTGAGGTGGAGCCATTAGAGCTTAAAACTTCGCTAACTACTCTTAAAACGTAAGGGAATGTTTCCTTCCCAGGGAGTACCGGAATTATTGCTCTTTCTGCTAAAGCTCCATGACCAATCTCTCTTCTTCCTGGAGTTCTCATGGGCCTAGTTTCTCCAACTGAATAAGGTGGGAAATTATAGTGATGTAGATAGGTTTTCTCAGTACTTGGGTTTAAATCATCCATCTCCTGAGCATCACTTGGAGTCCCAAGTGTAGTAGTTGATAAGACTTGAGTTAGACCTCTTTGAAATAAGGCAGAGCCATGAACTCTTTTAGGGAGTATTCCTGCTGATGCAGATATCTTTCTAACTTCGTCAAGATCTCTTCCATCAACTCTTTTCCCATCATTAATGATTTGAGACCTCATTAACTTTTTGGTTAGTTTTTTAAAGTCAGAGTGAATTAATTTTTCATTTTCTGAAGTCAGAATCTTTAATTCATTTTCATCTTTTAGAGAATCGATTTTGTTTTGTACTTCAATTTTGATTTTATCTAATTCAGAATCTCTTTCTTCCTTAGATTGATCAAATTTCTTTAAAACTAAATCAATCGGTTTTGTGCAGTTTTTCTCTAAATACGCAGCTAAAGTTTTATCAACTTCTGGTTCAGAAGGTTTAACCTGTTTAATTCCTAAGTCCTTAAGTAGATTTTCTTGAGCTTTAATAAGTTCATTTACTGCCTCGTATCCGAAATCTATTGCTTCGATCGTATCCTGTTCTGAAAGTTGGTTTGCACCAGCTTCAATCATAACAATTCCTTCATGGGAACCCGCAACAACAATATCCAGATCGCCTTTTTCTATTTCTCTGTAACTTGGATTTAGGATGAAATCATCTCCTAATAATCCGACTCTCACAGCAGCCATTGGTCCGTAAAATGGGATATCTCCTAATAATGTTGCTACAGAGGCTCCAGTTACAGCTAGTACATCGGCAGGTACTCTTTCATCGAGTGAAAGGCAAGAAGCGACTATTTGTATCTCATCTCTCATCCATGTTGGGAAGAGGGGCCTCATTGGCCTATCTATTAATCTCGCTATTAATGTAGCTCTTTCAGGAGGCCTGCCTTCTCTTCTCATGAAACCTCCAGGGATTCTTCCTGCAGCATATAATTTCTCCTCGTAATCACATATTAGAGGTAGAAAGTCTGCAGCTTCTTTCTTACTTGTTTTTGTTGCAGTAACTAATAAAGATGTGTCACCACATTCGATCATTACGGCTCCGTTTGCTTGAGGAGCATATAGTCCTGTAGTTAGTCGTATCTCTCGTCCGTCAAACGTGATCGACGTATTTTTTCCTTCCACTTTTTAAATTATAAATCTATACATAATTTATTCTTACATCTCGTAGGGACATATTGAGGAAAATATTTAAATAAGGTTTTAAAGTAATTCTTAGAAAAGTCTTGACAATAATCTTAATCACTTGGTAAGACTTGTTTTTTAGCTAAAATAAAATTAAAAACTTTTTCAAAAATTATAAAGTTTATTTAATTACCAGCTAGATTTTACAACACCTGGAAGTTCTCCGTTATGAGCTCTAAGTCTTAGTTGGTTTCTGCATAACCCAAAATCTCTATAAACACCCCTTGGTTTACCTGTAGCCCAACATCTATTCCTAATTCTTGTTGGAGCTGAATTTCTTGGAAGCCCTTGAATCTTTCGATGTATTTCTAATCTTTCCATAGGATCTTTCGCAGCATTAAATTTATCTAATAATGATTTCCTCTTGGCAGCATATTTTTTTACTAGTTTTTTACGTTTTACCTCTCTAGCAATCATTGATTTTTTTGCCATTAAAATTTTATTTTAATTTTATTCATTTATTTTAACAGCTAAACCCACAAAATTAAAAAATTAATTATTGATTTAGGAGTCTTTGTACTATAAGTAATTGGCTAGTATCCCTAATAATTAATAAAACGCTTAACCCAACCAAAAGAAAAAAACTTGATTGAGTTACAGCGATTTGGATTTTAACTGGTACTGGTTTGCCTCTTAATCCTTCTAGAAGAGTAAAAACTAGCTGACCTCCATCAAGAAGTGGTAACGGAAGAGAATTAAGTACAGCTAAATTTATAGAGATCAAAGCAGCAAACAATAATATTCCAGTACCACCTTGCTCAGATAACTGCGCTCCAATTTCCACTATTTTGACAGGACCACTTAATTGTTGAGCTGTTGATGAGAAATTTGTAACTAACCCCTTATAACCTTGGATTGTTTTTATTAATAGTGAGGAAAACTCCTTGTTAGTATATTGAAAAAGCTCATTAATATTGTTTGTTTTTTTTGTTTCTTTTTTAATATTTGGTTGTAACTGCGCACCAATTGTCCCTTTCCCATCGATGTTTTGAGGAATTAAAGTTAATTTTTTATAAGAGTTCTCTCTCTCAATTTCAATTGATATTGATTCTTCTGAGGAACTTTGTATCCTTTTTACCAGTGTCGAAACGGCTTGATCCCCAACACCTAATAAATTCTCATCTATTTTTAATATTTTATCCCCTGCTTCTAAACCGGCTTTAAAAGCAGCTTTTTCTGGTTGAGTTGCTAAAACTAATATTCCTGGTTCTGGATCATAAGGGATTCCAATAGTAGTTACGTTCAATATTAAAATTGTGTAAGCAAGTAATAAGTTAGCAAATACTCCCGCAGATATAACAATTACTCTTTGGATTATTGGCCTATTCTTTAGAAGGTTTGGGTCTTCTGGGTCAATGTTGTTGATTTCTTCATCAGGGAAGGAAACAAAACCTCCTAAGGGAAAAGCTCTAAATGAGTAAGTGATGCCCTTATATTTCTTTTGTATTATTGAAGGGCCAAAGCCGATAGAGAACCCATCAACGTATATTCCTTGGAATATTGCCGCTAGAAAATGACCCATTTCATGAAAGAAAATAAGAAATCCTAAAACTGTTATTGAGGTTAAAACATTCATTATTTAATATTAGGCAGTTTTTATGAAAGTTGATCCAAAGTATGGAACTAGAGCATCAGGAATTTTTACGCTCCCATTAGGCTGTTGGCCGTTTTCAAGAATTGCTGCCATTGTTCTTCCAATAGCTAAACCACTTCCATTTAAAGTGTGGATATATGAAGTTTTTTTATCAATTTTTGTTCTTATTGATGATCTACGTGCCTGAAAGTCTGAGCAATTACTGCAACTAGATATTTCTCTATAACATTTGCTGCTAGGAAGCCAAACTTCAAGATCAAAAGTTCTGCTAGAAGAAAAGCCTAAATCTCCAGTGCAAATATCTACTAATCTGTATGGTAAGTTTAGCTTTTTTAAAATTCTTTCTGCATCTGAAGTTATCTCTTTATGAGCCTCTACTGATTTATTTGGATGACAAAACCAATATAATTCAACTTTATTAAATTGATGAAGTCTTATCAAACCTTTTGTATCCCTCCCATAACTACCGGCTTCTCTTCTAAAACAAGGACTGTAAGCAACATATTTTAAAGGCAAAATATTTGAATCAATAATCTCATTTTTATGAAAAGCAGTCAGAGGGACTTCTGCTGTTGGAGAAAGCCATAAATCATCATTAGCACACTTAAAACTTTCATTTGAAAACTTTGGAAGCTGGCCAGATCCTCGAAGACTTTCTGAGTTTACTAATGCTGGAGGCATTAATTCTAAGTACCCGTAATTTGAATGCACATCTAGCATGAAATTAACTAGAGCCCTCTCCAACCTTGCTCCATTTCCTGTAAGAGTAATAAAACGACTTTTTGAAATTTTGGTTGATTTTGTGGAATCAAATAGATTTAAATTTTCACCTATTTCCCAGTGAGCTTTGAGATTATCTTGTTTTAGAGGATCTCCCCATTCTTTAATTTGAATATTATTATTTTCATTTTCTCCAAGAGGCGCATCTTTACTTGGGAAATTGGGTAATTTTGATATTTCATCTAGAAGTTGTTTGTCTAGGATTCTTTTCTTTTCTTCAAATTCATAAACTTTTGTTCTATATTTATTTCCTTTATCTTTTAAATTATTAAGTTCTTGAGAATTAGGATTACTAGAATTTCTTATTTCTTGACCAATTAATTGGCTTAATTTTTTACTTTCTGATTGCAGACTTGATATCTCGATGTCAATTTCTTTTCTCTCTACACTTAATTTATGTATGAAAGGTATGTCATAAACTTTTCCTCGTAAGGACAATTGATCGCCCACAAATGTTGGATTTTCTCTTATCAATTTTTGGTCTAACACTCTTTTTTTGTTTTTTATATCCTAATAAGATAGTTTATCTCAAATCATTATTAGAGCTTTTTGATGAAAAATTAATTAAATAAGGGATTAATAACTTTAATTATATTTTTCAAATTAAAAAAAAATTATGAGGCAGAACGCGCTCTGCCTGTTGAAGACCATTTTTTTAAGAAATCAATTTGCTCTTTTGCTGTTCGAGATAATGGAACTAATTCGGAAACAGCCTTAATTAAATCTTTTTCCATTAATTCTCTACTTTCAGAAAATGAAAAGTGCATCCCTTCTATAACTGCTTGTTCAAGTTCTGCTCCTGAATATCCATCTGTCCGATCAATTATTGTTGAAAGAGGAAAATTATAACTAGGTCTTTTTTTCTTTAGGTGTAGGTCAAGAATACTTAATCTTTCTTCAGAATTAGGTAAATCAAGAAAAAATATTTCATCAAATCTACCTTTCCTTAATAACTCAGCCGGGAGTTTATCGATTGCATTAGCTGTGGCAATTACAAATACGGCCGATTCTTTTTCGGCCATCCATGTTAACAAACTGGCTAAAACTCTTTGACTAGTTCCGCCATCACTTCTCGCATCACCCCCAAACCCCTTGTCAATTTCATCAATCCATAAAATGCAAGGTGACATTGCTTCTGCTCTTGAAATAGTCTCTCTTGTTCTTGCCTCGCTTGAGCCTACAAGACTTGAAAATAATCTTCCTACATCTAGCCTAAGAAGAGGCATTGACCAACTTTGAGAAATAGATTTAGCAGTTAATGATTTCCCCGTTCCTTGTGGTCCTACGAGTAAGACACCTTTAGGAATTGGTAATCCGTATTCTTTGGCTTCTTTTGAAAAAGCTCTATATCTTTGATTAAGCCAAGTTTTTAATACTTTCAATCCTCCAATATCATTTTGACTTGACTTACTTTCAAAAAATTCTAATATTTCACTTCTAGCAATAACTTGTTTTTTCTCTTCAAGAATATCTTTGATGTCATATTTACTTATTTTCCCTCTCTGAGTGAGAGCTTTTGCTGTAACTTGCTTAACTTTTGTTTCGCTTAATCCACTGGAAGCTATGGCAAGCTCATTTAAGTCTTGTTCGCTTAAATCAGAATCAGTATTAAAAGCAATTTTTTTTATAAGAGCTTTCAATTCACCTTGATCAGGTAAAGGTAAGTTTATTATCGTAATTAAATCGTCAAGTTCTTCAGATGATGGCAATATATGAGAACTAAGAATTATGTTATTGTTAGTTTCTCTAAGTGAAGTTGATAATTCTTTTATTGTTCTACTGATGGAGGAATCATCATAAAACTTATGAAAGTCTCTTACCAATAAAATTGTTGCTAATTCATACTTTTGTTCCTTTATCCAATTAAGAACTCCCAGAGGATTGTTAGAAAATTTACCATTTTCATTAACTGATCCTTTGATTCCAGTAACACAATCCCATGATATGAATCTTTTAATGTTTAAATTCTTACATGATTTATCTATAATTCTACTTAATCTCTCTTCCTCTTTGGTTCTTATCCAAATTAAAGGAGTCTTCGATTTTATAAGTAATTCGAAATTTCTACTCCAAGAATCCATTATCTATTAAAAAAAACCTTATTTTTTGTTATTAGGTTCAAATGGTAATCTTTTATCAGAGATATTGGAAGAAGAGGGTATCACTTTATTTTTGCCTGATAATTGTTCATCAAGTATTTTTTGTAAGTTTGCGGGAAGAGCTTCTTTGTTAAGAAGAAAAGTCTGAAACGCTTGGAATATGTTCGCTACAACCATATAAAGTAATACTCCAGCTGGTAAAGGAAAAAATAAGAACATACCAGTAATCATTACTGGAGTAATTTTATTCGCAGTAGATTGTTGGGCGTTTGAAGGCATCCCTTGACTGGATAAAACCTGTGAAAGAAGTAAGGTTAAGCCGAAAGCTCCAACTAATGTTGCTATATCCCAATTGATTGAACCATCTACGTAAAATCCAACCTGTCCAAGGGCTTTAATAAACAAAAATCCGCTTTTTGCAGCTAATCCAGGTATCTTTGCTTCAATTGTTGCATCCCCTGGTTTGATTGCTGTAACTAAACCGTCTTGTGAAACTTTAATATTTTCTGAACCTTTTGAAACTGACCAAGTTGGAAGGAATCTTGAACCGTTATCATACTTTGAAAGTACATCTGAATAGTTGTTACCATTAGTAGTCTGCAAATTTATCTTTACTGATTCTTCTGATCCTAATTTTGTACCGTTAGGTAATGCAGCTACTACAGGGAAGTGAGATTTTTCTGTTATAAAGATTGAATGTCTTGGAGACTTGTAAGGCTTTGGATCAATTGCAGCAATTTGATCTTGGGGCAGAACTTTTAAATTGATATTGTAAGGTACATCTGCAAAAGGTGATCCTCTTAATGTTGCGAATAATGCAAATAAAACAGGCATTTGAACAATCAAGGGTAAACATCCTGCTAGAGGGCTACCAAATTCATTCATTAATTTCCCTAATTCTTCCTGCTGTTTTTTTGGATCACTTGAAAATTTAGATTTTATTTCTGCTTGCCTTTTCTGCATTACAGGCTGAGCAATTTTCATTCTTCTAGCGCTTCTTATTGATCCTGCGCTTAAAGGGAAGAGTGCAATTCTAATTACTACAGTAAGAGCAACAATAGCTAAACCATAACTTGGAACTAGCCCGTAGAAAAAATCTAGAATCGGGATTAATAGTTTTTCTGAAATGAACCCGATCACGTTATTAAAAGAATTTTAATTTTATTTGACACTTTATTTTACAGGATAAAAACACTTTTGTAATTAACTTACTCAAGATTTAGTAGCAAATCCCTCAACCTCATTAAGATTTAATGTTTGTGATCTTTTAACCATATTTTCCTCAATAAATTTCTGTTTTTCTCTAAATAAAGGTAGGGACTTCATCTCTACTTTAGATCCATCATTAAGGATTAGCACCATATCGCCATATGAACCGAATCCTCTTGGAATAGATCTTATCTCTTCAATATTGCTTAAAGAAACTTGAGTTTTGTTTTTGCCAAACCAACCTCCTTCAATAGTTATTCTTTTATTAGTAATTTTATATCTTAACCATAGTGCTCTTACAACTGCTGCAAAAGTAAATGGAAGACCTAGAAGAGTTAAACCGGCAAATAAATTAATTATTAAATCACTTTTTGCAGGACCACCTTCATAAAAGGATTCTTCGTTAATGTTAATCATTTAAATAAACCAGTCTTAAAAATTAGTTGTTGAAATTCCTCCAAGAGTTTAATTTTATCGTTGCAGAAATTACTAGACTTAAGGTTAACAAGTAACCAGTAAGGTTTGTGGTTATCTTCATGGCTAAAATTCTTTAAAAAACAATCCTGTAGTATTCGCCTTATTTTATTTCTTACAACAGCTTTTTTTGAAACTTTCTTACTTATTGCAATTGCAATTTTAAAATTATTTAAACTATCATTATTATTATGAGAGATAAGAATCTTAGGATTTGATCTAGCTACTTTTAAAGTCATTAATTTTCCATAATATTTTACAGAATTTTTATGAATATAATCAAAAGTCCTATGACCTTTTAAACGCATAGCTTTTGGCAAGGCCACTAAAATTTCATGATGTTAAACAGCTATTCTTTCTCTACCTCTTTTTCTTCTGCTTTTAATAACTCTTCTTCCGGTATGAGAACGCATTCTTACTCTAAAACCAGATACACGTTTCCTTTTCCTTGATGTTCCGCCGAATGTTCTTTTAGTCATTGTTTTTTACCCTCTTTAACAATTTATCATTTAATCGATCAAAATAGTTGAGCTTCCTAAATAACTTGACACGGTATCATTTCCAACGTACTGCCCATAAGAATGAAATTGATATAGACCAGTCCTTTTAGGATTAAATACTTTGAATACTATTGCATAACTATCCTTATTACTAGGAATTGGACTATAAGGGAAGATATTTAGGGAAGTATTGTCTTCGTTGAGTTCAATATCTGCAGGTACCTCTGTAATACATTTGGTACGAGATTCAAATCCGCCAATTTTTACTTTGCAAAGACTTATTTTTTCTTCCTTAAGTGTTACTTTGAAAGTTTTAGGTATTTTCATAGTTATTTTTAGAAGACTTGCTTTTCTCGTGGAAGGTCTTAAAAAGAAAAAAATTGTATTCCTAGATCTACTTTCACTATCTCTTTGAAACCATTTTAATCTTTTATAACCTGACCCTTGATCCCATTGAAACTCTATTCCTGCGTTTACATTACTGTTATGCAAAAATGGAATTGAAATTAAGAATGGTGAAAGTAATAAGAATTTAAAGATTTTGAAATTGAGGATTTTTTCGTATTTATTCTTCATTGTATTTTTAGGCAATTGGTTGGTTTTTCTTAAGCTTATACTTTTCATTAAAAAGTTTTTAAAAGGTTAACATCTGTCGGTCCTCAAATTTGAGGCTCCTCTCAAGTAAGGATGATTAATTGAAGATCCTGTTGGTAAAATTACTAACGCCATTAATCTAATACAAAAATCAACATCACTGGGAAGATACATTTGTTGGCAATCTAAAAATGCAACTGAGTCAAATCCAAAACGTTTCCTTACAATAGAAGCTGGAAAACATGCGTCTAAGTCTTTAGTTACAGTAAAAGTTATGGATAGAATCTTTTTTGGATCCAAACTATTTCGTGAAATTAATTCATCAATGAGTTCAACCACTGAATTCTCAATCTCTTTTAAAGTATTTTTATTTGAAGTTGTAGCTCCTCTTATAGCAGTTACAGTTTCACTATCAAGACAATCCTTACTCATATTTTTTAATTTAAGGTTTATACAACCAAAGAACTTTGTTAGTTGAATTTACTTCAAAAAATATATTCTGAATAATTTTCTCAATAATCTTACTTCCAGGGATAAGTCCTAGTATTTTCTTTTTTTTCTTACCAAAAGTTAAAGGTAGTATTTTGGGATCGATTTTCACCATTTCTGCTGCAAGCTCTCTTGCGACAAATTCATCACCGATTTCATCAACCAAACCAAGTTCTTTAGCTTGTGTTCCAGTGAAGATTCTTCCATCAGCAAACTTCTTTACATCTTCTAGTGGTAAATTCCTGCCTTCTGCTACAGCCTCAGTAAATTGTTTGTAACTTTCATCTATTAATCCTTGCAAGAGTTCTCTTCCTTCATTACTTAAAGGTTTATCGGGTGAAAGAATATCTTTATAAATCCCACTTTTTACCGTCTCAAACTTGATACCGATTTTATTCAAAAGTTCAGATAAGTTATTTCCTCTTATTATTACACCAATTGAACCCGTAATTGTTCCTGGGTTAGCTACAATTTTATCTGAAGCTACTCCGATGTAAACTCCACCAGAAGCAGATATGTTTCCAAAACTAGCAACTACTTTACATCCCTTATCTTTTAGTCGTTTAATAGCAGAGTATATTTCTTGGCTATCACCGACGGTACCTCCGGGAGAGTCAATTCTTAGAATTAATGCTGGAAATTCTCTATCTTCAATTTGTTTTAAAGCTTTGAGGACAGAAACTCTTGTTGAACTTGTGATTGGCTCATCAATAACTATACGAGCCATTCTTTTTTTTGACTTTCGTCTAAAAGGCCAAATCATTTTTTTTAAGATACTAATCATAAATCTACTCTAAAAAGACTATCAGCAGACTTAATGAATTCAATCTTAAATTGGTTTTTAATGATACTCCCTTTTGCACTCTGGGGGACTTCAATGGCAGCTATGACCCCTCTCGTCTCAAGTGCTGGCCCTGATTTAGTCGCTTCTTTAAGATTGTTGCCTGCGGGAATTCTTGTTCTTATTACAACATATTTATCTAAAAGAGATTTAAAAATTTACAGGTGCGATTTGAAATGGTTCTTAGTATTTACCATCATAGACGCAACATTTTTTCAATTGTTTTTAACATATGGGATATCTAAAACAGGGGCTGGGCTGGGCTCTGTTTTAATTGATTCACAACCTTTATTGGTAGCACTCTTGGCAAGAGCAATTTTCGGTAATTTAATCAATCCAATTGGATGGCTTGGATTGCTTTTTGGATTGGGTGGAATAATTTTTTTAGGAGTTCCAAAAGAACTCTTGCAAAATTGGTGGTTAATGTCTGATAAGAATATTGGTGATATTACATTTAATACGGGAGAACTTTGGATGCTTGGAGCATCTCTCGCGATGGCATTAGGAACAATTTTGATAAGATTCACATGTACTAAAAGTGATCCAGTTGCAGTAACTGGATGGCATATGGTTTTAGGCAGCTTTCCTCTTATTATCAAACATTGCTTGCAAACAAATTTTCAATTGGTACCAAATTGGTCAATATTTGATTGGGGACTGATGTCATTTGCAAGTATCTTTGGAGGTGCTTTAGCATACGGATTGTTTTTTTATTTTGCAAATAATAAGGAAATAACAGGGTTTAGTACTCTTGCCTTTTTAACTCCAATATTTGCTCTCCTTTCAGGGGGGGTTTATCTAAATGAAAGATTAACAATTATTCAATGGATAGGAGTAGTTTTTGTATTAATGTCAGTTTTCTTTGTCAGCCAGAGAAAGTCTTTATGGGAAATTTCAAATACCAATACTAACATTTAGTGTAGTATTGGAAAATAGTTTTAAGAATGCATATAGTATTAATCAGTACTCCTATTGGTTTCCTAGGTAGTGGTAAAGGTGGAGGCGTTGAGCTTACACTAAAATCTTTAGTAATTGGTTTGCTAGCTAAAGGTCATAAAGTTGATATAGTGGCTCCAAAAAATTCTAAATTGTTGGAGTCTAGTAAAAAAATAAAATTACATTTTGTAGCAGGTAAAGAGCAAAAAAGTTGGCAACATCAAGATTATTATTCTTTGGTAAGTATTCCTGATAATTCACTCTTATCTGGAATGGTCGAAAAGGCAATTTCCTTAGGCGAAAAAGCAGATATAATTTTGAATTTTTCTTATGATTGGCTACCTATCTGGATGACTTTAAACATAAATATTCCAATTGCACATCTTATTAGTATGGGCTCTGAAAGTTTTGTGATACGTAATTTAATTTCAAATGTTTACTCTAAATATCCTTATAATTTTGCTTTTCATTCAAAAATACAAGCTTCAGATTATCCTTTTATTGAAAATCCAATTATTGTTGGAAATGGATTTAAATTAAGTAATTATATTTTTCAAAGTTCTAAGAATGGCCCGCTGGGTTGGGTAGGTAGAGTAGCACCTGAAAAGGGTTTAGAGGATGCAGCATATGTGGCTAATGCATTAGGCGAAAAACTTAATGTTTGGGGTATTGTTCAAGATGAGTCATATGCCTTGAAAATAGAAAAATTATTCTCTCCAGGGATATTAGAGTGGAAGGGGTTTCTAGAAACGGATAAGTTACAAAAGGAACTTGGAACTTGTAGAGCTTTAATAAATACACCTAAGTGGAACGAGGCTTATGGGAATGTAGTAGTAGAAGCCTTGGCATGTGGGGTACCTGTTGTAGCATACAGAAGGGGAGGACCCAGTGAAATCATTGAACATGGCAAAACAGGTTATCTTGCTAAACCAGATGATAAAGAAAGCCTTCTAGGGTACTTGAAAATTATCAATCAGATTGATCGAAAATGTTGTCGAGAATGGGTAGAGAATAATGCTTCTTCAAATATATTTGCCAGTAAAGTTGTGAACTGGCTTAATACTGTTATCAAGGAAAATCAATCTTAAAATTTACCTTAAATGATACTTTTAAAAACTAAAAATAGGTTGATTGTTTTTAGTAATTTTGATCTCTGGAATATTAATTTTTTTTTATAGGTATAGGTTCTACTGGATTAGTAGATGAAACTCCTCCATTATTTGCGGCTGCTGGGAGATCAAGGAGTGAATCAGGTGATTGGTTAACTCCAAAAGTTAATGGAATTTTTAGATTTGATAAACCACCACTTATCTATTGGTTGATGGGATTATTATATTAAATTCCCAATAACGAAGTATGGGATAGCTTTGGGACAATTTCAGCAAGACTTCCTTCATCATTGGCTTCATTATTTCTGATGTTGATGATTGGAGATACAATTCATTGTTGGCCTCAAAAGGGTGATAAAAATAAATTCACTTCTTTAGTTGCATCCTTGAGTTTTGGCTTATCTCCATTGATAATTGTGTGGAGCAGAGTTACTTTAAGTGATGCACTCTTATACAAAACAGATTGTTTTCTATGAATCTAGTTCAGAAGAAGGTGTAGTTAATTTATTCGAAAGATTTAAATTCGATAAAAAGGAGTAATTTTCAAGATAAACCAAACTAAGATAATGAATATTTTTTGGTCGTTATTGATAAATATTTATCTAGAAAGGATTATTGGTCAAATATTAACCATCAGAATTTAGGTATCTTTGGCATTTACAATCTATGGAGGGTCAAAATAAATGATTTAAATGCTCAAGCAACTAATTTAATAAATAATGGTTTTGAAGCTAACTGGAAAAATAAAGAAGTCGAAAAATTTTAACAAAGCTTTTTTTTAAGCATTTCATTCTTAAGATCATCCAAACTGCATTTAGAGGGAATTTCAATATTATCTAGATTCTCTAGCAACTCTAGATCAATAACAGAGTCCTCTGCCAGGAAACTGAAAACTTCATTAATACTTATCCCCATATCTCTAGCCATTTCTGAAATAAGCCTCAAGGTGTCTCTTCTTACAGAGATTTTAAGATCTAGAGGGATATATTCATTTTTAGGATTTAATGACTTCATGATATAAATCTTAAGACATTATGTAGTTATCCGGATATATTATTTACAATAATCCTTAATTATGTTCTGGGCAATGTATATAGCTCTTTTTTTTAAGGTCTTTTCTCTGATGTTATTGAGAAAATTTTATCAAATTCGACAAAATCGGTATTGTAATAATTGAAATTAATGTTGTCGTAAAAAGAATTGTGGCTGCAATCTTTTGATTCGTTTTATATGCTTCAGCCATCAAGATTGTTGATACAGCAGAGGGTGTTCCTGCCTGCAGAACCACTGATGAAGTCTCAATTGTGTTGAAGCCTAAGATCTTGCTTATAAAAAATATAATTAAAGGAAAAATAAATAATTTCAAAATAATTGAATATTTAATACCTTTATCTAAATTAAAAAATTTTGTTTTGCTATTTGTGATTATTCCTAATCTAGTCCCAACAACAACTATTGCTAGAAATATTACTAGTCTTGCTGGGATCCACAGATATTTTCCTAAGACACTTTCTAGCCCAAAAAGATATGCAATCAAAACACCTACTATTCCTCTTGAGGCAGGGCTATTTAGTATCGCTTTTAAAAGTTCCTTAAAATTTAAATTGATATTAGAGTCTGTCTTTTCTTGTAGAAAGAAAGGCCCAAAGATCCAAGCAAATAAAGTTGTTCCTAAATCAAAACCTATTGTAAAATTAATAGTGCTTGTTGGAAGAAGGGCTAATGCAATTGGGATACCAAGAAATGAAGTATTACCTATTAAACCAGCTAACTGTAAGGAGTAATTAGGTAGTCTTTTTTTTAAAATTGATAAGTAATTAATTAGAACTATTAAAAATCCAATTGAGAAAAAAGCAATTAAGGCAGTTTTAATTAAATCCAGATCAATTCCTTCTTTTAATAAGAGACCCATTACGCTCAGAGGAATACCGTATTTAATAAGAGGTAAAGCAATAGTTTCTGAAAGTTTTGGTTTTCTTTTTCCAATAAAAAAACCAAAAATTAAGAAAGGAATAATATTTATAAAAAGAGCGTGAATAGTATTAATTTATTTTTAATAAAATAATCCTACCTTTTTAGGAGTTATCTGATGAACCTAATATTATTTTTGTTTGAATTTAATTTAAATTATTTTCCAAACTGCGTTTTCTGGAATCAAGGGAGTTTTTGTTAAATCTTCAGGTTCTTTTGTAAGGACACGCCAATTTGGTACTCTACAGGTTACATAGGAAGGACTTTCTATTAATATTCCTGGCTTTTCATCAAAAGTGCAACTAAAACCTTCTTTCCAATATCCGGCTTCGTTGAGACTTCCCTTAAACCAAACCCAGCATTTCGAAGATTTCAAGACTTAAAACATATTTGATATATATTAAGCTTTATTTAAGCATTCCTTGATTAAATTAATATTTTTAGATTAATTTAAAATCACGATCTAATATTATTAGAATAATAAACTTTTGAAATTAAAATAAATAAATTCAATATAAAAGTAATTATATTTGCTAAGAGAATTGGTGCTGAGGAAATTTTGTAGCCATAGATAATCCAAGAGCTTACACCGCAAATAAACATTATTAAGGTTACTAAAGAGACATCTTCCGCTTTTTTCGTCTTTAAAGTTTTAACTAATTGAGGAAGAAATGCAGCTGTAGTTAAGACTGCTGCAAAATATCCGAAAAACTCAATATTTATAGGTTCCATTATCTACATTTCTCGTCTAAAAAAGCTATGGGATTCTCCATTTTAGATGAATAGCCGAGCACCTCATTGGAAAAGTATTCATAAATAATTTGGTCTTTATTATCTAAAAGGAAGGAAGCCCCCCTTTGAGGCAGGTACTTATTATCAAGAATATAGTCATTCCAGTTTTGAAGAATTTCTAACATATTATTTAATCTATAGGTGGCTAATTCAAAAGGTCTCAAATAACCATCTCCAAAAGCATATTTGAAAGAAACTCCAGAAAATTTAATTAAATTAAAAAGGTTTATTTTATCTTGGTCAGAAAAAATTTGGGTTGAATTTCTATCACCTGTATAGCCTCTAATAACCTCTTTAATTGTTTTTAATGAGTTTATTCCTGATAGCATTATCAACATATTAATCCAACCTCCTAGTCCTGTATCAACCCCTTTTGAAATCATAAGGTCTTGGTGGATTTTATTATCATGGATTACTTCTAAATTCTTATTCGGAAATCCTGTAAATTCGCAAAACTTTTCTTTACCAATTTTTTTGCCAATAGCTAACGCAAAAATATCTATATTATTATTTTGATTATTCTTAATAAAATTTTTCAAATTTATAGCGTATTCAAAGCTATCGAAATCACCCAGCAGTCCCATTAAAACAATTAATTTATATTTTTTTGAACCTGAAAAATTAAAATCTTTAATCAGCTTATTAAGATTAGTTTTCTGATTATTACTAAGCATGATTAGATTCTCATCAAATAAAATTGTTGCATGGACTTTTTCTTACGTAAATTTGTATAAAACTATACGTTAAAAAGTTTTTATAAAAATTTATTTATCGTATTTAGATTTTATTATTTTAATGTAAACAACTTGAAGTTATGACCGTAGGAATTTATTACGCAACTACAACTGGAAAAACTGAAGACGTAGCTGATCGTCTTCACAACTTTATTTCTTCAGCCGAATCACCTAAGGATGTCTCCGATGTTGATGATCTTTCAGAATTTGAAGGTCTAGATGGAATTATTTGTGGTATTCCTACATGGAATACTGGTGCAGATGAGGAAAGATCCGGAACTGCTTGGGATTCAATATTAGAAGATATCGGCGAGCTAAGTTTGTCAGGAAAAAAGGTAGCCATTTTTGGTTTAGGTGATTCATCTACCTATACAGAAAACTATTGCGATGCAATGGAAGAATTACATAGCTATTTCACGAAAGCAGGAGCCGATATGGTTGGCTATGTTGACAAAACTGCCTATACATTTGATGAGTCAAAGAGTGTAATAGGTGAAAGCTTTTGTGGGTTACCACTTGATGAAGATAGTGAGTCTGATTTAACAGACTCTCGTCTTGAAACATGGGCTTCTCAATTAAAAGGTGAAATTCCTTCCTTGGGCTAAAGTCTCAAAGACGTTTTAACTCTCTTTGTAACATTTGTTATTTCTTAAGATAGTTTTTGTACATTTGAAATAAAACTTGTAAAGTTCTTGTAAAAATTAGTCGAATTAGCAATAAGCTCAATTTGCTTTTTATTTAAATCAAGTGTTACAAAACTACGGAAAATCTGATGTTACCTATGACTGGTACGCAGGAAATTCTGGTGTTGTTGGCCGTTCAGGTAAATTCATAGCTGCTCATGCTGCTCATGCAGGATTAATGATGTTCTGGGCAGGGGCTTTTGGATTATTTGAGTTAGCTCGTTACGACACCAGTATTCCTATGGGCGCTCAGAAAGCAATTGTTTTACCTCACCTGGCGGGTATTGGAATTGGGGGAATTGAAAACGGGGTCATTACAGAACCATATGGAATTGTTGTAATTTGCACATTACATCTTATTTTCTCAGCAGTGTTAGGAGCTGGGGGGCTATTGCATTCCAATAAATTTTCAGGTGATCTTGGAGACTATCCAGAAAATAGTAAGCCACAAAAATTTGATTTCGAGTGGGATGATCCAGATAAATTGACATTTATACTTGGTCATCATCTAATCTTTTTAGGTCTTGGAGCAATTATGTTTGTTGAATGGGCTCGTATTCATGGTATTTATGATCCAGCGATAGGTTCAACAAGACAAGTAATTTATAATTTAGATATTGCTGCTATTTGGAATCATCAATTCGATTTTCTTAAAATTGATAGTTTAGAAGATATTATGGGTGGGCATGCATTTGTGGCATTCTTAACTATCATTGGAGGGGTTTTCCATATTTGTACAAAACAATTTGGAGAATATACAGAATTCAAAGGTAAAGGGTTACTTGGTGCCGAGGCAATTCTTTCTTATTCAGTAGTTGGTGTTTCTTATATGGCTTTTGTTGCTGCATTCTGGTGTGCTTCAAATACTACTATTTATCCAGTTGATCTTTATGGGGAACCATTAAAGCTTCAATTCGAATTTGCTCCTTATTTTACTGATACTGTTGATTTAGGTTCGGGAGCATATAGTTCGAGAGCATGGCTTGCCAATACTCACTTCTATTTGGGTTTCTTTTTCTTACAAGGTCATTTATGGCATGCATTAAGAGCTATGGGATTCGACTTTAAGAAAATTGGCCAAGCATTTGATAATATTGAAAATACAAAAATTACACAAAATTAGTTAAATTTACTAAGAATAAGCCTCTCTATTTAAAAACTAGAGAGGTTTTTTTGTAAAATGATTGATTATTTACCCTTAAATAATGAATTTAAAAGAAATAAACTGCAAAGAACTTTTTAAAAAAGCTTATGAAAAAAGATATACCTGGAATAATGATTTTAGTGGTTATCAAGGTAAATGCTTTTTTTCATTAAAAGGTAATACTTGTGAGGGTAAGTTTGTTCTAGGGAAAGATTTTAAAGCGGAAATTAAGAATATTGATGATCAAAATATAGTCAAAAGTATCTCCTCACAATTATTCGAAGTATCTATCCATAGAGTAAAAAGAGAATTTGAAGAAAATCACATAAAAAATAACTTTAATTTTGTTAAAGATTCAGAAAGTGGTGTAGAAATGATAGTTTCTGGTAAAAGTAAAGGAGATAAATATAGAGTCAAAAATAATTGTATAAATATGGTTTATAGAAAAATTCACGGAATTATAATAGAAATTTTCGTACAAGAATTCTTCGATACAGGTAGTGGATTTCTAAGTAAAAAGTATACTAGTCAACAAATTGATCCAATTACTCTTGAAGCAAATAGTACAAAATTAGAATATGAAGATCAATTTATTAATGTTGGTTCTAAGGATATTTGGCTCCTTAACTCAAGATTTATAAGATACTTAAATAAAAATCAAGAAGTAGAAATACAAAAGTTTATTTTCGAGGATCTTAGCTTACTAGGTTAATTATACTTTCTACTCTACTAACCTAAATCCTTTATCAAGTAATTTCTGATAAAGAAGCCTTGCTCTAAATGCGAGAATTTGCTCTTCATTTTCATTGCTAATTACGTGAAAGTAATTATTGTCTAGTTTATTTTTGCTAAAACATACATTTGCCTCTCCTAATCTTAAGGTCCAGTTAGCTTCTTTTGCTAACTGTTGGTTAGGGCCAAGATCCCATGGACATTTTTCAGGATATTTTTCTCTTTTAGATCCCATTAAATTTTTTTAACTATCCAATAATAAACATTATTTAAAAGTTAGGCTATAAATTCAATTATTGTCAATAATTGATCGTTAAGGAATAAACTTATAGTTACTCTTTAATTGCAATTAAACAATAAAAAGGGTCATTTTTAAATAAAGAGAAGAGATTAAAAGTTTGACTATTAAATTTTTTAATTATTCTAGGTTCTTTAAATCCGTTTGAAATTAGTACTTTTCTAACGTATTTAAGTCTTTCCTCTTCTGTTGAAGAAGTCCAAATTTTTGGAGCTTTATGCCAGAAGGCTCTATTTGAAAAAGAAACTATAATTTTGCCCCCATTACTCAAAATTCTTACAATTTCTTTTGTTAGTTTTTCTGGGAACTGTAAATATTGCCATGCCGCAACCATCAAACAGAAATCGACACTTCCGCTCTCAAGTGGGATATCTTGGTTAACATTAAAATTTTGAATCCAAAAAGAATTTAGAGCTTTGTTACTTTCGAGTTCATCTTTATTTAGGCCATGTCCAATTACTTTTTTGTACGTCTTTTCCGAAGGAAGATAGCTATCCCAACTAGACATTAAATCAAGGACAGTAGAACAATCCTTAATCTCATTTTTATAAACAGTAGATAAATAGTTTCTGAAATTTAAATCCAAATGATAAACAAATTTAGGATTAGAATAAAAATCTTCGTCATTACTCTCATCAATTTTTTTTCTTTGATAATTACTTAAAACTTCCAAAATCTTAATTTAATTTAATTTAACTAAATTTAAACGGAGAATTCCTTTTTTGTGCTAGGAGAGTAACTTTTTAAAGTTTTTTAGTGAATTTAAAAAAGAAAAAACTAGACAAACAAATAAAAAAAGTTAAATTATCTATTAACTAGTTAATAGATATGAATGAATTTAAAAGGGGCAAAAAAACAAGGACAAAAAATGCACTTTTCAATCCATATGAAAATGGAATAAGTTCATACGATCTAGCCTACTTATCTTCAAAAAGAGTTTTTAAAAATAAAACCATTAATTTACAAAGTAGATATAAAAAAGAGTATTTGGCCTCATAAATTTTTCTTTCATTAATATTTCGACTTCAGTTAAATGAGAGGATAAAAATAAATTACTATAAAATCTCAATTTTAATTTCATTTTTAACAAAGAAATTAAAAAGTATTTGCATGGAAAACACATAATGTGATTCCAAATTATTGTCGATAATAAAAGCCCACTATCAATTTTTAGAAATAAGATCAATAAGTTTTCTTAATCTGTCAGAAATGGCAAGACTTTTATATAGTTTTGTTTTAAAAGATTGGTATTCTTATATATTAAAATTATATTTGTTTTGAAGATGTTTCTCCAAAAATGTGGTGATGTAAAGGTAGAACATTTAATAACTTTAATAGCTTTAAAAAATAAATAAATGGATATAAATTCTCTACATGATTTAAACAGACTTAGGTCAGCACCTCAATTAAGAAAAAGTCAAATAAAAAAATTATTAAAAGAGCTAGAACTAAATATTCAGAATGCCGATTGGATAACAATAGGAATAATGGCTCCTTGTGATTATGATGCTATTGCAGCATTGCAATCAATTTCTAAGAAATATTCTTCAATAATCTTTAGGGATTTAGATTCCATTCATGCTGATGGAAGTGTTTTTTTAAAAGGTAATCAAAAAACTGGAAATGTTTACATTAGATCTGAAAATGGTCTGGGAGAGGGAATTTTATTAACATGTCAATATAACGAAGATTCTAAAGAGTCTTTTACTTTTGGACCATTACCATTAGATTTTTTTATCTAATTAATCTTTGATTTATGTTTTTATCAACAATTTTGCAATTTGAGACTTTCTCAACAGGAGAATTTGTTCAGACTCTAGAGTTGATCAGTATTTTTGTAAGTTTATATGGGATTATTTTTTACTTACTTATGACAGCTGAAAATAAAAATTATTTTCAGAAACAGAAATAAGAATTTTTAAAAAAGTTTTTTCAAAAAAGTATTTTTATTTAAAGAAGCTTTGTTATTATGTTTGATGGAATCGCTAAATTATACAGAATTTTAATTTAATGTTTTTTCAGGATATAATTCAAAACTTAAATAAATTTTGGTCTGAAGAAGGTTGTTTAATTATGCAACCTTATGACACTGAAAAAGGGGCAGGAACTATGAATCCTCATACTTTTCTTAGGGCAATTGGACCAGAACCTTGGAGTGTTGCTTATTCTGAACCATGTAGAAGACCTTCTGATGGTAGATATGGAGACAACCCAAATAGGGCTCAACATTATTTTCAATATCAGGTAATTATTAAACCATCTCCCGACGGAATTCAAGAGAAATATTTGTCTTCTTTAGAGTTTTTAGGAATTAATCCTATAAATCATGATATAAGATTTGTAGAAGATAATTGGGAGTCGCCTACTCTTGGAGCATGGGGAGTGGGCTGGGAAGTCTGGTTAGATGGGATGGAGGTAACACAATTTACTTATTTTCAACAATGTGGAGGAGTTGACTGTAATCCAATTCCTATTGAAATAACTTACGGCATAGAGAGAATAGCGACGTTTTTGCAAGATAAAGAAAGTATTTGGGATTTAGATTGGAATAAAGATTATAAGTACAGCGATATCTGGCTTCAATTTGAAAAAAACCAATGTGAATTTAACTTTAGAGAATCTAATCCTGAAAACATGAGAAAACTATTTGATATATACCAAGAGGAAGCTATATCACTTATTGATAAAAAACTTACTTTTCCTGCTCTAGATTTTGTCCTGAAATGTAGTCATTGTTTTAATTTACTTGATGCTAGAGGCGTAATATCAGTAACTGATCGTGCTCAATATATAGAAAATATTCGAAAACTAGCAAAAGAAGTCGCATCTTCATGGATACAAGAAAGAGAATCTTTGAAATTTCCTTTGCTGAAAGATAACAGCCTAAACAAAACAATTAAAAATTAACGAGGTATCATTTGATACACAAAGATGAATCTATTGTCTCTAACCAAAACAGTTAAACTCGATACAGTATGAGTACCCATCGTATGGGCATTTTCGTGTGAGGTAAAATGAAACTCTTCCAACAAATGTTGGTTGCTGTCGCTTCTATAGGATTTGTAACTCCTATGGCTGCTCAAGCTTCCGACGTATTAAATCTTGAAGGGATGAATAACTACAATCGTAGTAAAAAATCATCTTCTAAAAGTCAATTCAACAGTAAATCATTTGTTAACGAAGTTAATGAAGGTCTTGCAAAATCTAATGTTAACAAGAATAGTTTAGAAACTACTCAAAACAATTTTGAGGCTGGTTCTTTTTCAGATACAACAACTTTAGATGGTAAGGTTATTTTCACCCTTGGGGCTCTTAATGGAAATGACGATCTAAGTGAAAGTACAAGAGCAACATATATGTGGCAGGGTAACCTTAATACAAGTTTTACTGGTGATGATAATCTTTACGTTAGATTAAAAACTGGTAATGCAACTGGCTGGCAAAAAGCTTATACATTTGGAACTTATCTGTCTTCATCTAAAGGTAATTCAGATATGTTAAAAGTTGATAAGATTTGGTATTCATTCCCTGTTGGGGAAAGAAACACAGTGTGGATTGGTCCAGCAATTGAAAACTACTATATGCATGGAACTACTCCGTCCATATACAAACCTGTTACTAAGCAATTTACTTTAGGTGGCAATGGAGCTGCCTATGGCGCAAGTACTAGTCCGGGAGCAGGCTGGGCTTACAAGGCTGATAATGGTTTTGCAATCAGTTCAAACTTTACAAGTAAAACAGGTGACACCGCTCATGGAATGTTAACTTCTGAAACTGATACTAGTTGGGCTACTCAGATTGGTTTTACAAAGCCTAATTACTCGGCTTCATTAATATTTAACATGAAGTACAACGGTTGGACAGATTCTTATTACACAACTCCATTAGGAAAATTAAGACCTAATGAAGGTGATAGTACAAACGTTGGTTTGAGAGGTTGGTGGAGACCTGAAGATTCTGGTACTGCAACTCCTTCAATTTCTTTAGGTTTTGATACTTCTGAAACTGATAATACTACTGCTTCAAATACTACTGCTTACTTTGTTGGTTTAACCTGGGAAGATGCTTTCAATCCAGATGATAGAATCGGGATCGCTTTTGGTCAGCCACAAAAAAGAGAAGATGAAACAGTTGATCCATTAGCTTGGGAAGCTTACTATACTTATCAAGTTAATGATTCTGTTACTGTTACTCCTGCAATATTTGGAGGATCTAATAGAAACGGTGTTCCTGGCGCAGATCATGCAGGCGCTGTTCTTGAAACAACCTTTAAGTTCTAACTTTAAATTAAAAAACACCTTTCACGATGTTTTCTAATTTTATGAAACCGCTTTAATTAGCGGTTTTTTTTTTTGTTTAAGGTTTTTTATATTTACCAACAATTTTCTCCTTCTCCAATGGGGATACACATGCTAGATTTTGCAGCTTCATCTGCTAACTTTTGAGCTTCTTCATCTAGAATAAAATTAGCATCTACGCTCATATCGGTGTTCCATTCTTTTAATCCTCCTAAATCATTTTCTCCTGCTTTTATAGGAGTAGAATCTGCAGTGGTAATAGCTAATAAACTTGTTGCCGCTATAAATAAAGCTATTGAACCTTTTCTTGGCATTTTTTTTTAATAATACATAACTATATACTAATTATTTGGAATACGTTTTTCTACGATGTGTATAAAATGATTCTTTAGTTACCTAATAATCTAAGTAAATTTGAATAAGATTTAAAAATGAGGTCAAGTTCATCTGATCTCCCATGTCGAGCTAATAAACCTTTAGCTCCTGCATCAAGATCAAACAAATATTCTCTTTCTTCTATCGACTTAACATAACTTTCAATCCAGCCTATGCATACTAATCTTTCCCCATAGTTAACTTTTTTTACTGAATGCAAATATGTACTTGGATAGATTAGTATCTCTCCAGAATCCAGCTTAAAATTTTTCTCTGAAGTTATTGTTTCAATTCCTAATTCACCTCCCTGATAATTTTCTTTGTTAGTTAATGAAATAGTAAAGGATAAATCCGACCTACCTGAAGACATAAATGGATTGTCAATATGTCTTCCATAATGCATATTTTTTAATGATTTTGTAAATATTATTCCATGGATTATTTTTGGTAATGCAAAGCTTTTAATTAAGGGGTTAGAGAGGATCTTTTTTTTGATATATTGAGAATATTTCTTTGATACTTCAGAATTTCTATTCAATTGTAAATTTTCTTTGAATGTTGAAGCATGACTGCCAGCTGTCTTTTTACCATCTTCCCAAAGCGAATTTTGCTTATTTAAATCAATATTTAATATCTCTAATTCATCTTCATTTAGTAGCTTGCTAGTTAGATAATTCATTTTGATTATAAAAAATGATACAAGACGATGTAAAGAAAATATCTTTCAGAATTCTTGTGCTTTAAATATATATAAAGTAACCATAGATACTATTTAGAAAAAGTGCAAAAGTTTAAGAAATTTCTCTACTCAGCATTAACATGTACATTTCTTTTTAATCTGAGTTCTCCTGCTAATTCCTCGGATAGAGAAGTTAAGGTTTATTCAGGAAGGCATTACAATACTGATAGAAGTGTTTATAAAAAATTTGCGGATGAAACTGGTATTAAAGTTAGGCTTATTGAAGCAGCAGGAATATCTCTTATAGAGAGATTAAGAAGGGAAGGGAAAAATTCTCAGGCAGATTTAATTTTACTTGTAGATGCAGCAAGAATAACCAATGCGGCCAAAGCAGATTTGTTGCAAAAAATTGATTCATCTAATCTAGAAAATGATGTTCCTTCTGGATTAAAAGATCCTGGGAAAGAATGGTATGCATTGACAAGAAGGGTAAGAGTTATGGTTGCTAATCCAAAAGTTGTAGACGTAAGTAAAATTAAAGATTATAAAGATCTCGCTGATCCAGCCTTAAAAGGTAAAGTCTGTTTAAGGAATAGAAAGAGTCCATATAATCAATCTTTAGTTGCAAATCAAATTGTTAATAAGGGTCAAGAAGCTACCAAAACATGGTTAAAAGGAATGATTGCTAATGTTTCTCAACCTTTTTTCCCTGGCGATATTTCAATAGTTAGAGCAGTTTCCAAAAAAAAATGTGGTGTTGGCATAGTTAACCATTATTATGTTGCAAGAATGCTTGCAGGTGTTAATGGAAGAAGAGATACTTTATATGCTAGAAAAACATCTGTCATTACACCTAATCCTGCACATGTAAACATTAGTGCGGGTGGAGTTGCTAAATATGCCAAAAATAAAGATGAAGCTATTAAACTTCTTGAGTTTCTTGCTTCTCCTGAAGGAAGTAAGGGATTAGCAGCCCCTACATTCGAACATCCCTTAAAAGAGGTTAATCAAAATCAGATTGTTAAAAACTTCGGAGAGTTTACTCCAGATAAGGTTAGTGTAGAGGACCTTGGAAATAATAATTCAATGGCTATAAGAATTATGAAGGAAGCTGGTTGGGACTAAACAGTTAGATATTAATATTTATAGATTTTTTCATATAGCATTTAATTGCGGAGAGTTGGCTGAGTGGTTGAAAGCGAACGACTCGAAATCGTTTAATAGGAGACTGTTCGTGGGTTCGAATCCCACCCTCTCCGTTTAATTATCTTCCTGTAAAGTGCTATTTAGGCAATAATGTAGTCAAAATCGGTTTTTAAAGAAGTTGCTTTTCCTATATAGTCCAATATTTACCAGTGTATGCCTGAACGTGTTGGTGGATATTTGATGCATGCAGTATGTGTTGGTGGATTCCTCAATATCGCTTGTTAATAATGAGGTGGTTCTGATTCTTCTGAAGTGAATAGGTATCATCTTTATTTGATTTTCTTCTCAAAATCTTTAAAAGATGATTGCATTTGACCTTTATTTTCTATAGGGTCATCTTTATCCAATCCTCTAATTTTTCTCCACCTTGAATACATATATCCAAGATATATTCCTTGCATGAAATTCTTTGCTCCATTTTCTAATAAATTTTTTGAAAATTTATCATTGAATTTTCTGCTTTCTATTAATTCTTTTTGCCAGTTTATTTTTTCTTTCATTGTTGTTGTTGCTCCTCTTGTCTTTTCTTCAATTTTTCGTATTCCACATGCAGAACACCTAACCGCCAAGCACCTTTCAACCCTTTTACACCTCCCATTAGGAGTTTTGCCTCTAAAGGAGAATGAGACTTCATGTTTAAGAAATCTTTCTGCCATGAAATGTTATCCCATTTAGTTCTCATACTTTCGCTCCGTACTTTTTGAAATCATCCAAAGAATTTACAACTGTGCTCTTGTAATCACTAGGAAACCTTTGTTTCATTATATCTGGGATTTTTAAGCAATCTGGATAGTGATTATATAAATAAAAGATCACTTCCTTCTCTTCCTTCAAAACAATGTAATTAAATAACCCCCCTTGATAATTATGTTCTTTATTCATTTCATTAATGCCTCAACTTGCTCTATTTCTTCTGAAGGAAAATATGAATTATCATCACTTAGTGAAAATATTCTTCTTCTTCATCACTTAGTGAATTTGAATCAACCTCATCAAAACTTTTAGTTTGTTTATTCCATTCAAAATATTCAACATCACTTCCTTCACATTCCAATAATTCTCCAAGTTCTAATGTCTCAGGATTTATTTGGTATATACAAGTTTTTAAAGTATCAAAACGAATATCTAATTTTTCTAATTCTTTGTCTTCAAGATATTTTTTTAGGTAATCAAAAATATCTTCTGTTTCTTTAAAATTTCCAAATTTAGGAGTGAAAGTAAAACCATCATCGTATCCAAGTGCGACATCTATACACTTTTCTTTAAAGAATGAAAATTCTGGTGGATGAATGTCAGGGTATAAATTACCGACTCCAAATTTCTCTATTTTCCTTTGTTCAGTCATATTTAAATTTTTTAATTTTTTTTAATTTTAAAGAACCTGTCAATAAATTTTCTACTGTTCTTAATAATGTGGTGGTTGTGATTCTTCTGCTGGGTCATAGGTATCATCATCATTATCTTTTTTCTTCTCTATAAAATATTCTTCTGATGGATCTGTTCCATCATTATCGTAATTGCGTTCTTTAATTGACAAGATTATTCTTTGATCAAATTAATATAATCATTTTGCCAGATATCCAACTTTTGTCTTTTACTCTTTACCTTTAAATAAATCAACTTTGATATCAAAAGTAACAACTATTCCAATGCTTATCAGCAGTAATCCAATCGCAATTTGAGGTGAAGGTAAAACCATATAAAACTTATTTCCAATAACCCTATCGAATCCACTCCAGTATCGATGAAAGATTGAGTAATATTAACTCTGAATAAATCAGCACATTTAAAAAATATGTTACATGTAGAAAATGATCTTGATATCTATTACGCAGTAGGCAATGCTAATACTCAAAGACAAGAGAATGAAATTGCAGCAATAATCAAAAAAAGGAATGCTTCTGGATGGAAATTGATTTCAACGAGCACCGCAATCGTAGACACTAAAAACCAGTTTTCAAATCTTTACCTATTTTGGGAAAAGAAATAGGAATTAATACTGTAGATATTTGTTCCCTTATTCCAGTAAATTATATAAATCAGAAACTCCTCACACACTAATTTCTGATAATCAAACACCCTTTTCTCTAAATTAGGGTGTTTTTTATTGCCATATATCCAGAAATGCATAACTTGCATATGTGACATTTAAGTAATATTACTTACGCCCTTCCACGAAAAGGAAATATGTGTGATAACTTGTATGTGTGTGTAGGAGAGGCTTTACTGAAACAGTGGAAACAAGGAAACACTTGATTCGGTAAAACCAGAAAAAGACCCCTAGAAATAGGGGTCTTTTTTTTGTCTAATTTTTTGCCAATAGATACTCAACTTTAAACAAAAATAAAGGGACATGTAATTGCCCCTTTCGAGTCTCATCCACTCATTATCTAAAAAGTCGGTGAGTGCTTTTGACTCCTGTATTCTTTATACTCCCACCGATTAGAGAAATATAGTGCTGACAACCACAAAGCACTTCTACTCGGGTAAAAATACTCTATGAATTTCAGATCAATTGGAGGACAATATAGGTATAGATTTAGGAGATCTTATGAAACTCAATACTCCGTTCACCTCTCTCAGAAATGCAACTTCAGACATTTGGAGAATGCATGATTTTAATTACAAATTACCGAAAGAAGCAAAGCAAGATTACTGGGAAAAAGAATGTATAGATCATCCAACTAGTTCTCATTGCAAAATTTACTAATTAACAATTAACAAGGAGGTTTTATGAAACTCATTACTCCATTCACTATCCTAAATCAAAAATTCCATGAAATGGATTTGATTAGAGATGCAATGAAGAACAGAAGATTAGCAACAGAAAGATTGCATGATGATCTCAGGAAAATGTGCAAAAAGCATCAATTTGCTTAAGTTTACTAGAACAATAAGAACTTAAGACAAAGAAAAAGACCCCTTTCAGGGTCTTTTATTTATACAAACTTACTAATTTTTTTTACTTTCCTATATCGTCCAAAGTGGTCCCTCTACATAACAATAATGTGTTGGGGGATATTCACATAATCACTCAAAAATAAGTCCGATATATTCCAGTGTCTGCCTAAGTTGCTTGAGATGGAATTTCACACTCTCCGTATTATGAAATATCATTAGATTGTTCTATGAAGGGTTTTGGAAAAAAACAAAATAAAAAAGTCGAAGCAATAAAAATTAACTTCTTAGATGTTCTTTTGGGAAACAAACTTTGGTCTTCTATTCTCTTTGTGATGATAATCATCAAATGATAATAGCTTAAGAAAATTTTTCAGATTATATCTATTTTCTTTTTTTAGAAAATAAGTCATTATTTATGTCTTTTAATATAAGTGATATTTTTATCAAAAGATGATAGGTAAATACAAAAAAGTAATCTTAATTAAAGATCTTAATTCTTTTAGATTTAGTTATTGGAAACCATCTTTAATTTTTTATCTGCTTGCTGCTTTTTCTTTTGTGCTTTGGATAATAATTAGTCCATTAAGTTGGAGAAATGTTGATGATTATGGGACTTTTTTTGAAGTTATTAACAAAATAAATTCATTTGAATCTATTAATAATTTCCACCTTTCGTCTAAAATTGCTTATCCAATAGACATACAGAATATCAATTTTATAGAGCTAATTCAAGCTACTCTAAAAACATGTAGAGAAGGTTGGGGAACTTATCCACATTCATGGGGCTTCATCTATCTTCCTTTAACCATTCCATTATTAAAGTTGGGATTAGATTGGACTAGATTTGCAACCCAAGTTGTTGGATTTATAAGCGCAATCTTAATGGCATATCTTTTGAGTAATATCATAACAACTATTTTTTATTCGTTTAAAAATAAACTTAAAACAAAAAATTTTCATGCAATTAGATTCTTAATTGATTTTTTTTCAATTTTAATTGTATGTTTTAATCCTGAGTTAATGTTACATGCGAGCTCATATATGCCATATCAGCTGCCTGCAATTAGTACTTTGACTTGTATTTCTTTATTTACATCTTTGTATACTTACCAAATTAAGATCAATGGTAATAATGAGACCATTAATAGTAAAACATTTAATATTTCGCTTCTTTACACGATATTAATTATATGGATTTCTTCTTTGCTGGGATTTCAAACTATATTTATATATCTTGGCTTATTGATAGCATGTGTTTACTTTGTATTTACTGAAAAGCAAGGCCTGAAGAATATTCAAAAAATATTTCGAGTGAAATCCCAAATTTTTACTAATAAAAAATCAGAAATATATTCAATATTTGTCATAAGCATTCTCATTTCGCTGTTGTTAGGTTTTTCGAAATATCACTATATTAAATTATTATTTATTGTCATTAGAGATGCAGGTACAGCTCAATGGGCATATGGTGATGGACTGTTGTATAAATTGAATTTACAGAATTATTCATTGAGTACAAATTTTGAACATTTAGTTCATGCAATATCTAGATTAGCTTCTTTATCAATTTATCCATTTAGATATGGACAAGACATTTCGTCTTTTGTTTTATTTCTTTTTTTAATACCTTCATTTGTTTTTCTATATAGAGCTAACAAGCTGACAAAACTAGTTTCCCTAATTACTTTATGTATTTTATTAATTACTATAACTTTTTCCTTTAAAGGAAATTATGCCCTTTCTCCATCTAGGCATAATATTTATTTATTCCCATGTTTTTGGATACCCATAATTACATATTTTGTTTACCTTAGTGATCAGGCTTTCTACAAATATCACTTTTTTGGTAAATTTTTGCTTCCTATTTCTTTATCTTTATTTTTTACTAGTGGACTTTATCTTTCTATAAATGCAATAAACTATACCAATTCTCAGCAAGAAAGATTATATCAAATGGCTGAAAAAAGTAATATCTTTCCCTCTACAATAGGTCAGCATGATTTATGGTCTCTTTATTGGACTCATGGGGATAAAGAATGGAGTTCAGTCGTCGGGAAAGAATGCAGTTTAAATAATCAGCTTTCGTCGTCAAATCTGGCTTTTATTTATGGCAATAGAGAACCACTAAAACTAAACAATGAAGAACAACGAAAAGAATTAGAACTTTTTTCTGATGGTTGTATTAAAGTATCAGATGTGTTGGAAATAGTTGATTCATATGAATTTAAAAGAGATATTCACCTTGAAATGGACGAATTTGTTGGCTGGAGTGGTTCGAGTGCCTATGGCTATTTGATTTCTAAGTTAAATTGATAGATATAGTTTTTTGTGGAGTATTATTAAAGGGTTAATTTGGCGAATCTTAGATTTTTTAAATGAGGTTATTTTTTTATATATTTATATTTAGTCAATTGTTAAATTCTCTTGTTCTTTTTGCAGAGAAAGTTCAAAAAGGTTCTCAAGAATTAAATACAATTAGATGGGAGAAAGTTCAAAAATCGCATAAGCAAGAAAAAATTATCTGGAAATCTTATAAGGACGATAAAAGTTATTTTCAACGTGAAATTGACGTATTACCTGAGATAAAAACACTTAATGATTATAGAAATAAAAATAATGATATATTCCAGAAAACTCTAAATGAAAGAAATATATTGCCCGATTATGGAGGTATAACTGTAAGCAATGCTTTGATACCTGAGGCTGGGACTACACAAATAAATTTAGATTATGATTCTAAGGGGAATATGTTTGGATTCTATGGTTATTCCTTCTCAAATTTATTTCAATTAGAACTAAGCACTGGATCTTTTAATGATGTGAATTTAGTCGATAATAAATATTCAAGTTTTCAAAGTACATATTTGAGTAAAAATAAGTTGAACTATAAAATAGGAGGTAAATTTTTAATTACTAATCCACAAAATAATGACCTTTTCTGGATGGCATTGAGAACATCTTTAGGAAGTAATGATCAACTTAATAAAGGTTACCTCATCACCGAATTGATAAATACTTTTAAACTTAATGATAAATTTGCTTTTAACTTTAGTCCAAAATACTTTTATAGTGAGATAAAAAGTTTTGGTGGGCTTGGAGTTTCAAGTTATATAAATTTATTAGATAATCTGCAGCTTATCCCTGAAATGAATATTTCACTTAACAGTGATTCAGATTTCGCCTCCTCATTAGGATTAAGATATTCTTTTCAACCAGGGAAATCAATTGATTTATATTATTCCAATTCAGCAGGGGTTCAGGATATTGGGCAACTTCTTGAAGATAAAAAATATCGAGTTGGTATTAGGTTGAATTTTTTATACTAAGTAATTAAATAATTTTGTTACCCCAAAAAGGATCTGTAGTAAAAGAAACTTTTAATGAGCATTCTTTTCCCTTTTTAATATTGGTTATACAAGCTCTTACTGTTTCACCATTGACATCTATTTCACATGCTCCGCAACTTCCTGTAAGACATCCAGCAGGAATTTCTAGCCCTACCTTTTCAGCAATTAGGAACCAATCATCCCCTTCGTAGGCGAATATCTCAAGGTTATTTGGCCATTTTATTTTAATTCTTGATTGTTTCAAATTAAAAGAGATGAAATATTAAAGTGTTTATTAAATTCATTTGCGAGATTATCAATAATCGATTCTCGTTTCATTTTATAAGATCTTGTTTTTTTGTCTAATAAAGGTAACTTTTTATTCTTTCTAATTAAATTTATATAGTGATCTCTCCAGGCATCATTTTCAAATATCCCATGAATGTATGTACCTGCAATAGTTCCTCCTTGACGATTTTCTTTAACCCACCCAAGATTTAGATCCTTAAAAATAGGCTTTATATTTAAGTTATCCTCTCTCCTATCTAATTCAGTTACTCCATTATGTATCTCAAAACCATTAATTTCAGTTGAGTCTGGCCAAATTGATTCAGAATTAATTTGTTTTGTAATCTTATTTTCAAGAAAAGTTGTTTTTAAAGGTAGTAAACCAATCCCCTTTATTGATTGTTCTAAATTCAATACTGAACCTTCTTTATAAAATGGGTCTTCAAGAATTGTTCCTAGCATTTGTAGACCTCCACAAATTCCAAAAATATTCCCATTATTATTTGAATAGTTTTTTATATCTTGGTTTAAACCAGACTCTATAAGAAATAGTTGATCTTTAATAGTCTGTTTACTTCCAGGAAGGATAATAAAATCAAATTGATTTAAGTCTTGAGATTCCATTACCCACTCAATTAATATGGAATCTTCATTTTCTAATGGATCAAAATCTGAAAAGTTACTTATAGATGGCAATTTTATTATTCCAACCTTAATTTCAGGGTTGATTGGAGATGATTTCCTCTCTAATAAATCTAACGAGTCTTCTGGAGGGAATTTATCATCCAACCAAGGAATTATTCCTAAAACAGGAATTTGAGTTTTATTTTCTATCCATTTTTGCCCTTCTTCAAATAATGAAAGGTCTCCTCTAAATCTATTTATTAATATGCCTTTAATAAGCTTTCTTTCCTCTGGTTTCATTAACTCAAGAGTTCCTATTATTTGTGCAAACACACCTCCTCTTTCGATATCAGTTACTAAAATGCAATTCGCGTTTAAATACTTTGCAACTTTTAAGTTAGTAAGATCCCTGTGAATTAAATTCATCTCTACAGGACTTCCTGCTCCCTCAATAATTAATCTACAATTTTTGTTGCTTCTATAAATGATATTTATACTTTTTTTTATAACTTCCCATCCTGGGGAAAACCAATCCTTGTAATAATCTTTTGCTGTTGAAATACCTTTACTTTTTCCTAAATGAATGACCTCACTCATTGAATTACCTTGTGGCTTTAATAAAATTGGATTCATCTCTGAAGAAGGAATAATTCCGCAGGCGAATGCTTGTAAGGCTTGTGAATATGCCATCTCTCCACCATTCGAGTCAACCCAAGCATTGTTACTCATGTTTTGCCCCTTAAATGGTATTGGCTCTTCTCCTTTATTTTTAAGTAGTCTACAAATTGCAGTAACTGTTAATGATTTTCCTGCTCCACTAGAAGTTCCTAAAACCATAATTGGTTTTTTATTCGGATTATAATTTTCTGTGAATTCCATTCGTTATTTATATTTGAATTTTAATTTATTAATCTGTAAATTAAACTATAATTCAATAAAAATTTTGTGTTAATTCTAGCCTCTGCTTCTCAATCTAGAAAGAAATTACTAGAAAATTCTCAAATAGACTTTATTCAAATACCAAGTAATTTTAATGAAGCTTTAGTAACAGAGAACGATATATCTAATTTGGCCCTTGAATTGTCTTTTCAAAAAGCCAACAGTTTAGTTCTTAATATAAAAGAAAGAGAATTGCCAGGAAAATTAAATTTTAGCTCCTTCGAAATCTTAGGTTGTGATTCAATCTTTGAATTTCAAGGAAAAGCTTTTGGAAAACCAGCAGATAAAAAAGAGGCATTTACTAGATGGGAAAAAATGTCAGGGGAGTTTGGTTATTTACATACGGGGCATACACTACTTTTTGCGAATTTTGATTCAATTTCAAAAGTAATCAGAGTGACTAAAAAAATAAAAAATACAGTAAGTTCTAAAGTTTATTTCTCTAAATTACAGAATAAGGAGATAAAAAGTTATGTAGATTCTCTTGAACCATTATATTGCGCTGGAGGGTTTGCCTTGGAAGGAAGAGGAGGTAAATATATCGAGAAGATAGAAGGTTGTTTTAGTAATGTGATGGGTTTGAGTTTGCCATGGCTTAGAAAAAATCTAATAAAGTAATCAATTTTTACAAAAAAAAAGACCCTATAAAGGGTCTTTTGAAAATTGATTAAGTTAATCAATATCAGGCAATTCAAGTGCTGGTTCACTCTTTCTGTCGATTCCTTTTTCGAAACCGGCAGCGGCTGCTCTAGCACGTCCTGCATGCCAAAGGTGACCGATGAATGTAAACCATCCTAGGAAGAATTGAGCTGCAGCTAACCATTGTCTTAAGTTAACAAAGTTAACAGCGTTAGGCTCAGTAATAATACCTCCAACAGAGTTGATAGAAGCATTAGGAGCATGAGTCATATATTCAGCTGCTCTTCTTACTTGCCAAGGCTGAATATCATTTTGGATTTTCTCAAGGCTCAAACCGTTAGGTCCTCTTAAAGGCTCTAACCATGGACCTCTAAAGTCCCAAAATCTCATTGTTTCACCACCAAATATAATTTCACCAGTAGGAGATCTCATGAGATACTTTCCTAATCCTGTTGGTCCCATTGTTGAACCGACATTAGCACCAATTCTTTGATCTCTCACTAGGAAAGTAAAGCTTTGTGCTTGTGAAGCTTCAGCATTGGTTGGTCCATAGAATTCTGAAGGATATGCTGTGTTATTGAACCAGATGAAAGTAGAAGCAATAAAACTAGCAACACATATTCCCCCTAGTGCATAACTTAGAAGACCTTCTCCGTTCCAAATAAATGCGCGTCTAGCCCATCCAAAAGGTTTGGTAAAGATGTGGAATATACCTCCAATTATTGCAGTTACTCCCACATAGACATGACCACCAACTATATCTTCAATTGAGTTAACTCCGATTATTGAACCAGCGCCACCCCAAGGAGATCTGAATAGGTAACCAAGAATAACTCTTGGATCAAGTGTTGGATTAACTAATCTTACTTCTCCTCCTCCTGGAGCCCAAGTGTCATAAGCACCACCAATAAAACACCAGTTTACTGACCATGCTAATGCACCTACACCTAAAACAATCAAATGATAGCCAAGAATATTGGTCATTTGATTTTTATCTCTCCAATCAGTGGAGAAAAAAGGAAAATCTTCTTCAAGTTTTTCAGGACCAGCTAATGAGTGGTAAATCCCACCAAAACCAAGAACCGCTGAAGCTATTAGATGTACCACACCTGCTTGAAAGAAAGGCATGATGTCTGTAACTTCACCACCTGGTCCAATACCATAACCAAACATTGCAACGTGTGGCATACAGATTAAACCTTGCTCCCACATAGGTTTATCAAAAGTAAAATGATTAACCTCAAAGAGCATCATTGCTCCCGCCCAAAAGACAATAAGTCCAGAGTGAGCAATGTGAGCTCCTAATAAACGTCCAGATAAATTGATTAATCTAGCATTGCCTACATACCAGGCATAACCAGTTTCTTCAATACTTTGGTTTGGAGCTCTTAATAAATTATTAAAGGGCGTTTCCACGTGGAAGAACCTCCTCAGGGAATACAAAATTTTCGTGTGGTTGATCCACAGAAGACATCCATGCTCGCATACCTTCGTTCAAAAGTATATTCTTTGTGTAGAAAGTTTCAAATTCTGGATCTTCTGCTGCACGAATCTCTTGGCTAACAAAATCGTAAGCTCTTAAGTTAAGTGCTAAACCAACAATACCAATTGAAGATGTCCACATACCCATAACAGGTACAAATAACATCAAGAAGTGTAGGAAACGCTTGTTAGAAAAAGCTATACCAAAAATTTGGCTCCAAAATCTATTCGCTGTAATCATTGAATAGGTTTCTTCTTCTTGAGTAGGGTCGAAAGCTCTAAATGTTGAACTTTGAACTTTCCCATCTGTATAAACACTTGTATCTTCATACAATGTGTTTTGAACTGTAGCTCCATGTATAGCGCAAAGAAGAGCACCACCAAGAATTCCAGCAACACCCATCATATGGAAAGGATTTAAAGTGATATTGTGAAAACCTTGAATAAATAGGATATAACGGAAGATTGCTGCAACACCAAATGAAGGTGCGAAGAACCAACTATGTTGTCCTAAAGGATAAATTAAGAAAATACTAGTGAAAACTGCTATTACTGCTGAAAATGCGAGAGCGTTGTAAGGTCTAATCCCTACAAGACCTGCAATTTCAAACTGACGAAGCATAAAACCAATTAGGCCAAATACTCCATGTAATGCAACAAAGTTCCAAAGGCCACCAAGTTGTAGCCATCTTACGAAACTTCCTTGGGCTTCAGGGCCCCATAAAAATAGAAGACTGTGTCCCATGGCATCACCAGGGGTACTTACAGCTGCTGTTAAAAAGTTACAACCTTCAAGGTAGGAGCTTGCAACTCCATGTGTGTACCAAGAGGTAACAAAAGTTGTTCCGACGAACCATCCACCTATTGCAAGATATGCACAAGGTAAAAGAAGTAGTCCGGACCAACCAATAAATACAAACCGGTCGCGCTTTAACCAATCATCAAGGATATCAAACCATCCTCTCTGTGGGGCGCTTCCAACGGCGATCGTCATGAGAAATCGTTTTTAGCATCGGGATACGCTGAGACTGTAACAAAGATTGAGAGTAAAGTGGGGAAATATTTGTATATATGAAACGCCTTGTAAAGCTTTCCTAACTTTTATATTAAAAATTAGGTATTAATACTCTATATTAATAGTTAAATTAATGGGAATGGGCATCTAAAATAAATAGATTATGCAATCAGATCTTTCTTCCTTCAACAAAATTGAACAAAAAATCAATGGTTCAAGAAAAATATCGAACTACCTTATTGGAGGAATGTTAACTATTGGTGGTATAGGTTTTATCTTGGCTGCTATCTCAAGCTATACAGGAAGAGATTTGCTCCCTTTGGGTAATCCTTCAACCTTACTTTTCATCCCTCAGGGAATAATAATGGGCGCTTATGGAATAATAGCGAATTTGCTTAATATATATTTATGGTATTTGGTTTTTATAAATTTCGGCTCAGGTTATAATTTTTTTGATAAAGATTCTCAATCTGTTGAAATTAAAAGAAAAGGATTATTTAAGGATATTGAAGTTAAATTAAATTTTGATGAAATTAAGTCGGTAAAACTTGATATAAGTGAGGGATTTAATCCAAGAAGAAGAATTGCATTAGTTCTTAAAGGCAGAAAAAAAGCACTTCCTTTAAGCGGAGCAGGAGAACTTAAACCTTTGCTTCAAGTTGAAGAGGAAGGAGCAAGATTGGCCAAATTTTTAAATGTAAATTTGGAGGGTTTAAAATAAGGAGATTTTATTTATTAAAACCAATTATATTTTTTAAAATATTTTTATTATTAATTACAAGTTGCAGTTATAAAAGTACTTTTGATTCTAATTATTATTGTAAAAAGCTTGATCTTAATTGCATAAAAAAGAACCAAAGAGTAGTTTTCAAGACTTCAAAAGGTAATATTGATGTGCAATTATATGGAAAAAACAAGCCAGTTACCGTAAGTAATTTTATTCAAAATGTAAAAAAAAATATTTATAAAAATAAAAGGTTTTATAAAATAATTAATTTTCCTCAAGTTCAGTTAATTCATTCGGGAACTTATCCAGAAAACAATTATTACAATAAAGAAAATAAAAGCTTAATCAAACTTAGAAGAAATATTCCCTTGGAAATAAAATTAAAAAAAGAAATCGAACCAAAATATGGTTACCAAATTTTAAACCCTTCAGAAATTTTAAATCTTACTAATATTTTTGAAAAGGGATCATTAGCTATGGTAAAAAGTGGAGAAAGGATTTCTTCTTCTACTGAGTTTTTCTTCGTAACCAATAAATTTCCTGAATTAGATGGAAGGTATTCAATATTTGGAAAAGTTGTAAAAGGAATAGAAATATTAAAAAAAATAGATAAAGAAGATTTGATTTATGAAATTGAAATTTCTAATTAAATTTCTAAAGAGTATTTATTTATTTTTAACATTTCGGTATTGACTCCCGATGATCGCTTAAGGGCAACTTTACCTGTTCTCGCGATCTCAAGTATTCCATATGGTTCAAGAAGCTTTTCTAAAGCAACTAATTTCCCTGGATCTCCTACAACTTCAAGAGTTAAAGCAATATCTGAAACATCTACTACTTTTGCTCTGAATATTTGAACGATATCCAAAATATTACTTCTTGTATCTTCTTTTGACGATACTTTAAGAAGCATTAATTCCCTTTCAACTGCAGCAAGATTAGTAAAATCTACGACTCCAAGAACATTAAATAATTTATTGAGTTGTTTTGTCATTTGTTGAAGCGTTTCATTATCTCCTTCTACTACCATGGTTAGTCTAGAAATTCCTTTGGATTCTGCAGGCCCAACAGCAAGACTATCGATATTAAAACCTCTTCTGGCAAAAAGGCCTGATATTCTACTTAATGCGCCTGATTCGTCTTCAACAAGAACGGATAATGTGTGTTTCATATTTTAGATGGTTTTTAAATCTCTAATCCATTCATGAGAAATTTTATTAAATAATGAAGGGTCTTCATCATGAACACAATGGCCTGAATTAGGTATTATTTTTAATTCTACCCATCTATGGAAATTTGCAATCTTTTTCCCAAGGAATAAAGGGATGAAATTATCTTTTTCACCCCACAACAATAAAAAAGGTACTTTTTTTGAATGACTAAGCTGTTCCAAAAGATAAGAGGCTTTCAACTTGTTTCCTCTTGTTGACATGCCAATACACATGGCTCTTAATGATCTTGCTGCGGTCTTTCTTAAAACTGGTTTTTTTATAATATTAATTAATTCTTGATTAACGTTATCTTTTTTGAAATATGCAGAATTAAGTCCTACTTCTATTATTCCTAATTTATTTACTAAAAATAGAACTATTTCTAAAGGAAATACTCTAAAAATTATTTTTATAAGTTTAGTTTTAAATTTTTCAAAAATTGAATTAAGTTTTGATTCCTTTTTTCTAATTACTAGAGGATCCGGAAGAGGCGCTGCAATTACAGATAATATTTCATTCTCTAGATAGACTGCGCATGTTAAAGCTACTAAAGAACCTAAAGAATTTCCTATTAAAATAATCTTTTTAGAAGTCTTTGGCCTGATTACTTGTTTAATAAAATCACTTACTTGATTACACCAAATTCCATTATCTAATTTCCCGATGTCTCTAATTCCTGGCTGAGCTGAATTGCCAAATCCAATTAAATCTATTGTGTAAACAGAATATCCTTTTTGTGCAAAGTAGTAAGAATTATTTCTCCAATGTTTACTGCTTGCTCCGAACCCGTGAAGCAAAATCATTGGATGTGCATTTTCTTCTCCTATAACACTCCAAAAAACTTTGAATCCATTCCAATTCCAGTAATTAGATTCGTCTCCTTCTTTTTTATCGATAGAGTTCATGTGAATAACCCTTTATACCTTTCTTAAAAAATTTAAAGATATTTGCATTAGTTATTTTTTTTACAAAAAAATGCACTTTAAGGTTAAATTATAATAATTGATTAAGTTTACTATGGCTAAAGAAATTTTTAGTATTGCTGCTGTTTTTTGGATATTGATACCAATTGGTTTGGTTGGTGGTGCATTACTATTAAAATTTCAAGGAGATTGATTCTCACGAATACCATAGAAAGTGAGTTAATCTCGAAACGTTAAGTACATCCTTAAGTATGAAGATTCTCTTAGTAGGTGCAACTGGAACTCTTGGAAGGCAGATAGCAAAGCAGGCTATTGAGCAGGGTCATGAAGTAAGATGTTTTGTTAGGAATCCAAGGAAAGCCTCTTTCCTACAAGAATGGGGTTGTGAACTTACAAAGGGAAATTTGCTTAATTCTGGAGATATAGATTATGCTCTGCAAGATATTGAAGTGGTTATTGACAGCGCAACTGGTAGACCTGAAGATTCCAAAAGTATATATGAGACTGACTGGGATGGAAAACTAAACCTTTTTAATGCTTGTGAATCAAAAAAAATAAAAAGGGTTATTTTTCTTTCAATTTTATTAACAGAAAAGTTTAGAAATATACCTTTAATGGATGTTAAATATTGTACTGAAAAACTTCTAGAGAAATCTAATTTTGACTATACAATTTTTAAATGCGCTGCTTTTATGCAAGGTGTCATTAGTCAATTCGCTATACCTGTGTTAGACAGTCAAGCCGTCTGGATGAGCGGAACCCCAACTAAAATTGCTTACATGAACACCCAAGATATGGCTAGAATTATTGTTACTTCAGTAAATAATCCTAAATCTTACAAGCTCTCACTTCCTTTAGTTGGTCCTAAGGCTTGGGATTCTGATGAAGTAATTTCTTTATGCGAGAAATATAGTAACAAGAAGGCAAAGATTTTTAGAGTTTCACCCTTTTTGATAAAAGTAACTCAGAGCGTAGTTTCATTTTTTCAAGATGCATTAAATGTTTCTGAGAGATTGGCCTTCGCTGAAGTAACCAGTAGTGGAATGGCATTAGACTCAGATATGAGCAATACTTATGAGGTGTTAGATCTTAAGAAAGAAGATATTACTTCTCTAGAGAATTATATTAAAGAATATTATCAGCAGATTTTAAAAAGACTTAAAGAAATGGAAGCTGATCTAAACATCGAAGAAAAAAAGAGACTTCCCTTCTAAGGTTGCGTTAGGTAAATTCTATAGTATATTTGTACTATAAAAGAATTAATCCTATGTCAATTTCTAAATCTAAAAATCTGGAACGCAAGTTAAATAATATTGCTCAAGAGGCAACTAATGAATTAAACAATGTTTGCGGATCATCTTTATGGGAAAGTTTAGGATTCACGTTTTTTGATCAACTAGAGGATTCCGATAAAATTGCAAAGGCAAATTTCTATTATGGTCAACTTCAAATAATTAATGAAATCAAATTTTTTATATAAATTAAAAATCTTTGTAATTAATTTAATTCATTTGATGTAATTATCTTGAGATAAATTTTGTTTATTCTTTTCTGATAATATGAATCTAGAAAATAAATTATTTAATGATCGAAACATCTGGTGTAATAGAAAAAGAACAAGGAAATGGTTTTTATTTGGTTACTTTAGAGCAACCTGAAGGTCACCAATGTTTATGCAGAGCAGCAGGTAAGTTAACCAAATTTAGAATTAAATTGTTAGCTGGAGATAAAGTACTGGTAGAAATAAGCCCTTATGATCTAACAAGAGGAAGGATTACTTATCGTGAGAGAAATGCAGGCGGTGGTGGCCCGAGATCTGGAAATTCTAAAAATAATGTAAGAAGAAAATAAATAATAAAAAAATTTACCTAGATAATATTTTGTATCGCTTCTTTAAATTCACTCCGTTGTTTAACACCTTGCCACTGTTTTTTTAGTAATTTCTCTTTAAATAGTTGTATTGTTGGAGTTCCATTTATTCCGGCTTGTTTAGCGATTTCTTGATCTTTATCAATATCAATTTCGATACCTTGTACAGCTCCTTCAAATTCCTTTATAACTCTTTTTAGTTGGGGTTTTAGTACATGGCATGGTCCACAACTTGGAGAGCTAAAAATAACTAAAATTGGTTTATTGCTCTCATGATAAAGCTTTCTCAGTGCATAACTACCTTTTTGCCATTGAGAGTTTAAATCAAAAGTATCTTCATTTGTCTCCTCTTCCTTAAAACTTGATGAAGACAATGTTTTCTCTGGTTCAGCTGTTTCTCTAACAATTATTTTTGATAAATTCTTTTTAGCCAACCATCTCTCAGCAGCTAATGCTGCCATACATCCTGTCCCAGCAGCCGTAACACCTTGCCTCCACTCTGAATCTACAACATCGCCAGCAGCAAATATACCCTCAATTGAAGTTTCCGGTCTTCCTGAATTACAAGCAATATATCCTTTTTTATCTAATTTGATTTTATTATTTAAAAACTTTGTATTAGGAGTGTGTCCAATAGCATAAAAAAGTCCTTTAACTTTAATTTCGACGTTACCTTTTTGTGAATTAATGGTTTCAATATTTTCAAGCCAATCATTACCATTAGCCTTCTCTACTTTTGTATTCCAGTGTATTTCAATTTTTGAGTTGGCTTTTACTCTATCTATCATTGCGGCACTAGCTCTTAATTTTTCCGATCTAACGAGTAAATGAACCTTGCTGCCATATTTTGTGAGATATGCCGCTTCTTCACATGCAGAATCACCACCTCCAATAACTGCTAATTCTTCATCTCTAAACTGTGGAGTTGCTCCATCACAAATTGCGCAAGCACTTATACCTTTGCTCCAAAATTTATCTTCATTTATAACACCTAGTCTATTAGCACTTGCGCCAGTTGCGATAATAATTGATCTTGATCTAATGCTCCCTTCTAAGGTTTTTATCTCAAAAGGACTTTTGCTGGTATTAATTGAAATTACATCACTTTCATATAAATTTGTTCCCCATCTTTCCGCTTGCGCTTTCATTAAATCCATTAATTCAGGTCCTAAAACCCCATCAGGAAATCCTGGATAGTTTTCAACGAAAGTAGTTGTCATTAATTGGCCCCCTGGAATTCCACCAGAATTAAATCCAGTTACTAAAAGAGGTTGAAGGTTTGCACGGGCCGCATAAATTGCAGCTGTATAACCTGCTGGACCAGAACCTATTATTACTAAATTTTCAATGTTTTCTTCTTTTTCTTTTGTTTCCATTTAGATATTTATTTATCTCTAATATTAATCAATAAGCTCTACTTATGAAGGTCGGATTTCACTCGATTATTTTCTCATTTATCTTTCGATTTAATAATTCATTTAATTCACTAGGGAAATTTAATACAGAATTTTTTAGGTTTTCATTTCCTTCTCCGATATGCAATATCCATTCTCTGAACTCCTCTGCGATTGCGTAACTATCCTCATATTTTTCAAGAGTATCCATTACAGAAATTCTATTGGTCGCCCAACAAGTCGCTATATCAATTCTTTTTCTTATAAATTTAGACATTTCCTCTGATTGGAATTGACTATAGATAAGCATATTGATTGCGTTGAACATTGTCTGAAAAGTTACAACTTTGTACTTTCAAACAATAATTTAATAATTAGTTAATATTTGACCCTTTAATTAACAAGAATATAAAAAAAATATAAAGAAATGAGTCTAAACTGCCTCTGTATGATTAACAAGTAATCTTTCAACTTCGTCAAAGCCTTCTTTTGCTGAATTTATTGCAAGCTCCTCGCTAACTTTTTCTTCTGTAACTAATTTTGAAGATATTTTTCTTAAAAGAGTGTCCTTTTTTTCTCTTAATGAAATAACTATTTCCTCTTCGATAATAGATTTTATAGCTTTAGAAATTATTTTTTTATCATTTGCCTCTTCAAATGTACCTTGTACAAGTTCTTGTATGAATAGTCTATGCACTTCACTGCTTCTAAGGAAACTTTCAGTTGCATTGATGATTCCTTCAACAAGAGCTTCATCAGGTTCAGAATCATTTTCTGCTAATTTAAATTCCCAATCTAGATGTCTTCTTTGCCATCCTGATGAATGAAGGCTAGGCATTACTGTTTGAGAATAGGTATCAACTGACATTTCATAAATTCTTTCAGCTAGTTTTTCACACCAGTCTTTACCATGTTTTTCTAAGTTTCTCTGCATGGTTTGTCTTGGAACAGCATGGCCGCCATGATGACTATGACAAACTCCATCTGGGCATTCGATAGCTTTTATGCTCATTAGATTTTTAATACTTATATATTTTTCATAGCCATGATTCAAAGAAAAGAAAATATATTTTTAACAAAACTCAAACTCCAAGACTTTTGACTTTATTCAATTTATCTTTAGTATGTTTAAAACAACTATAAATTGACAAAGATACTCATTCCTATTGAAACAGCCTCTGGAGAGAGAAGAGTTTCAGCTACTCCCTCAGCTGTAAAAAAATTAAAGGGTCTTGGATGCGAAGTTTTTGTAGAAAGTTCAGCTGGAGAACTATCAGGGTTTAACGACACTTTATACAAAGAATCTGGAGGTGAAATTGTTAGTAAATCTAATATAAATATTTGGGAGGATGCCGATGTTGTTTTTTGTGTTCAACCTCCTTCTGAATCTAATTTAAGCAAGTTAAAAAAAGGTGCTATTCTACTAGGCCTTTTAAATCCATATGCTAATGAAAAACTTCAAAAAACTATAACTAGTCAAAAGATCTCAGCTTTATCAATGGAATTACTTCCAAGGATTAGTAGAGCTCAATCATCGGATGTACTTTCTTCTCAAGCCAATATCGCAGGATATAAAGCAGTTCTTTTAGCAGCAAGTGAACTTGATAGATATTTTCCGATGCTTATGACTGCAGCAGGAACTGTACAGCCTGCGAAAGTTGTTGTTCTTGGTGGAGGGGTTGCAGGATTGCAGGCAGTTGCTACTGCAAAAAGACTTGGAGCTATTGTTTTCGTTTCAGATATTAGGCCAGCTGTAAAAGAGCAAGTTGAATCTCTTGGAGCAAGATTTATAGAACTTCCTGAAATTGACGAAAAACCAGCCGAATCAGGTGGTTATGCAAAAGCAGTTACGCCTGAATTCCTTTCTAAACAAAAGGCTACGTTAACTAAATATTTATCCGAAGCTGATGTTGCTGTTTGTACTGCACAAGTCTTAGGTAAAAAAGCTCCTGTTTTAATCGATGCTCATATGATTGAAAAGATGCGACCTGGAGCAGTAGTTATTGATTTGGCCGTATCTCAAGGAGGTAATTGCGAAGGAACAACTTCTAATGAAACTATTATTAAAAATGGCGTAAAGCTAATAGGAGCTGGCGAGTTACCATCATCTGTTCCTTATGATGCAAGTACACTTTATGCTAAGAACCTTACATCTTTGATTACACCTTTCATAAAAGATGGTGTAATTAATCTAGATAAAGAGGATGAATTAATCTCTGGCTGTTTATTAAGTAATGAAGGAGTTATCCTTCAAAATAAAGTTTTTGAAAATTGAGGTCTTAATTAAATTATGAATTTTGATAGCTTGCTCTGGGTCTTGTTGCTTGGAAGTTTATTAGGTCTGGAGTTAATAGGAAAAGTACCTCCAACACTTCATACACCTTTAATGAGTGGGGCAAATGCCATCTCAGGTATAACAATGTTGGCAGCATTAACTGCAATCATAAAAGCAGAGCCAAATAGTCCATTATTAATAATCGGATCAATATCTCTTGGATTTGCTCTTTTTAACGTTGTAGGTGGTTTTTTTGTAACTGACAGAATGCTTGCCATGTTTAGTCGTAAACCTACAAAAAAAAATAAATAATTAATTACATAAAATGAATCTTCCTGATATTATTAAATTCGTTATAGATCTTCTAGCAGTTCTTTTATTAGCACTTGGTATAAAAGGGTTATCAAAAGTTAGGTCAGCTAGAGAAGCAAATATATTAGCAGCATTTGCTATGTTGCTTTCTGTTATAGGTTTACTCTCCTACTATCTAGGTACTTCTGGAATCCCAGCTCAATCATGGGCATGGATCATTGTTGGATCCTTAGTGGGAAGTTTGTTAGGAACTTTACTTGCTAAGAAGGTTCCAATGACATCAATGCCAGAGACTGTAGCTTTGTTCAATGGTTTTGGTGGAATGTCTTCTCTATTGGTAGCTATTGGTGCATTTTTATTCCCTTTTAATGAAGTAGCGAAAGCAGGATCTTTAGAACCTTTTATTAATGATGCTTCAATTTCAGTTTCAATATTTGTTGGTGCGATTACTTTTTCAGGTTCAATCGTGGCAATGGCTAAATTACAAGGTTGGCTGTCTACCCCTGGATGGACTCAGGTTAAAGCTAGACATTTTGTAAACATTGTTTTTGGAGTAACTTCATTGATATCTTTCATATACCTAATAAGCGGTAATGTTAGTTCGATTTGGCTTTTGGTTATAGCCTCTACTCTTTTAGGAATTGGGGTAACTTTGCCAATTGGTGGTGCTGATATGCCGGTTGTTATATCTCTTTTAAATAGCTATTCAGGTATCGCAGCTGCAGCTGCAGGTTTTGTAGTAGACAGTCAGCTTTTAATTGTGGCTGGAGCAATGGTGGGAGCAGCAGGCTTGATATTAACTCAGGTAATGTGCAAAGGAATGAACAGATCTCTGATTTCTGTCCTTTTTGGAGGCTCTTTATCTGCACAAACTACTACATCTTCTGGATCAGGGGAATATACAAATATAACTTCCTGTAGTGTTGAAGAATGTGCATTAACATTAGAGGCAGCAAATAGAGTAATCGTTGTTCCCGGATATGGTCTTGCTGTGGCTCAAGCACAACATACTTTGAGAGAAGTAACAAAAAAACTAGAACAAAATGGTATTGAAGTTGTATATGCGATTCATCCTGTAGCAGGCAGAATGCCAGGACATATGAATGTTCTTTTGGCAGAAGCAGATGTTCCTTATGAACAACTCAAAGAAATGGATGTTGTTAATCCTGAATTCCCAGCAACAGATGTTGTTTTGGTCTTAGGGGCAAATGATGTTGTTAATCCTCAAGCAAAAAATGACAAGAGTTCTCCTTTATACGGAATGCCTGTTCTTGATGTCCAAGAAGCAAGAACAGTCTTTGTAATAAAAAGAGGTATGAGCGCTGGTTATTCGGGTATAAAAAATGATTTGTTTGACTTGCCAAATACCTCTATGGTTTTTGGTGATGCCAAGAAAGTTTTAAGTGAGTTAATTGGAGAATTAAAGGATCTTGGAGTTGGCGATAAATAGTAATCTCTCATTTAAGTTCTCAGATTATATAAACAAAAGACCTTTTAGACAGGCTTTCCCTTGGATTGGAGGTGACCTTCAAACTTTAAGAGATACATTTATTTTTGATCTTCTCCAAGATAAAACAAATAAAAAAATACTTTTACCAATAAATAATATTCTCTCAGAAAAATTTGAGGGTGATTATCTTTTAGGGTTATTAGAGTTACCAGAAAACTTAGATTTTTTAAAAGGAATTGTTCTTATTACTCATGGATTAGGAGGATCTACTAGGCGTTTTGGTTTAAAACGAATTGCTAGAAAGTTAGTTAATAATGGATTTGGAGTTCTTAAATTAAATCTTAGAGGGGCTGGTTCAGCTAGATATTTGGCGAAAGGGAATTATTCTGCAAGATGTTCGAATGATATTATTTTGGGTCTTAAAAATTTTAGACAACTTCTTAATTCTGAATTTAAAGATTCTCTAAAAAATAAAGAAGATTTACCTATATTTGGAGTTGGATTATCTTTAGGAGGAACTATTCTTCTTAATGCCTGCTTAGACTACAGCTCAAGAAATAGAAGAAAACTATTAGATGGGTTGGCTTGTGTTAGTAGCCCTTTAGATTTATTAGCTTGTAGCAATTGTATAGAAAGACCTCGAAATTTTTTATATCAAAAATGGTTAATGCAACGTTTGAAAAGGCAATTATGGGATGGATGTAAAAACGAAGGGATTTTATTTCCTAAAAGTAGCTTGAGTAAAAAAATTAAAGGTTTAAAAACGATAGGAGAATTTGATGCAAATTTCACTGCACCTAGTTGGGGGTTCAAATCTTTAGAGGATTATTATTATCAATCTTCACCTATATTTAGGATTCAAAATTTAATTAAGAATCTTCCCCCTACTCTTTTAATCCACGCTAAGGATGATCCTTGGGTTCCATATCAATGTACTTTAAATTTGAAAAATTCTTTAAATGAATCATTTGATAAATTAACTATTCTAATAACTAATAAAGGGGGGCATAATGGTTTTCATTCAAATAATGGTTGTTGGTCTGATGAAGCAGTTAAGAATTGGCTTTTAAGTCTTTAAATAATATATATTTTTAAAATTATTTTTCAAAAGGAGTTTTTTTGAAAATCCACTTTTCGATTGGGTAGCCATTAATAATATGAGAGGTGAAAATTTCTGATACTTTTTCTGGAGAAACTTTTTCATACCAAATACCATCAGGCCAAATAAGAAGAATTGGTCCGTTTTTACATATTCTTAAACAATCAACTTTAGATCTTAATATTTGAATATTTTTTGAAGAAGGATCCTTCTCATAATTTTTCAAAGTCTTTTTAAGACATTCCCAAGTCTTATTGCCTTCATCTCCTTTAAAACATTTTTGTTTTGTAGGAGTTGCACAAAGTAATAAGTGCTTGTGAACGTTCACTTTTTTTAAACTACGTTGATATATTTTTTCCCTTTTTTTATCTCTTCTTGAACAAAAATTCTGGCCCAATTATCGACTTCTAGAATATCTTCTAATGTTGGACTTAAGTTGAGTTTATTCAAATGTGATTCACAAGTTTTATTTATAAAGATAGGAATTTCTTGAAAAGAAATTTTTTCTTTTAGAAATTGATCTACTGCCATTTCATTTGCGGCATTTAGTACTGCAGGCATTGTCCCTGAACATTTTCCTGCTGAGTATGCAAGTCCCATACATGGATATTTTACTTCGTCCGGTTTTTTAAATGTAAGTTGACCAATCTCGGTTAAATTAAATCTTTTCCAATTAGTTTTGAATCTTTCTGGCCAACTCATTGCATATAAAATTGGGAGCTTCATATCTGGCCATCCTAATTGAGCTAAGACAGAAGAATCTTCCATCTCAATCATTGAATGAATAATACTTTGAGGATGAATAACAATTTCAATATTTTCGTAGGACGTCCCAAATAGATAATGTGCTTCAATAACCTCTAATCCTTTGTTCATAAGAGTGGCAGAATCTACAGTTATTTTTCTCCCCATACTCCAATTGGGATGGGAAGTCGCATCTTCTACTGTGACATTTTTTAAATCCCCTACTGCCCAATCTCTAAAAGCACCTCCTGAGGCAGTTAAATGGATAGCTTTTAAACCATTTGGGATTTGACCTGTTGAAAAATCGGCATTTTCATAATTAGGTAATCCTTGTAGGCATTGAAAGATAGCTGAATGCTCAGAGTCTGCAGGTAAAAGTCTACTTTTGTTTTCCTTTAAAGCAGGTATTACAACCGACCCCGCAGCAATTAATGTTTCTTTATTGGCAAGAGCAATATTTTTACCAGCCTTTATTGCTGACATCGTCGGGATAAGTCCAGCACATCCTACTATCCCAGTAATTACAGCATCGGCAGACTCCCATGCTGCCACTGAATTAATGGCCTCTCGGCCACCTAAAACTATAGGAGGATTACTTATTCCTAAATTGTTAATATTATTTTTTAAATCTGTTAAAAGATTTTCATCCTCTATAGCAATAACTTCTGGTTTATGTTGACTAACTTGTTCTGTTAATAAGTCTATATTTCTCCCTGCGGAAAGAGCCACTACTTTGAATTTATCAGGCAGTTCACTAACTATTTCGAGAGTTTGAGTTCCAATTGAACCTGTTGAACCCAGCACAGTGATGTATTTCAAATTTCTCTAATATTTATAATATTTTCCCACTTAAAGGTGAATTTAAAAAATAAAAAATTTAAATTGGGTTTTTTCTTAAAATTTAGATCCTAACCCATGTTGTAAGTTCAGGGGATTGATCTATGAGTTCTACGCCTTTTTCCTTTAATGAATTTCTTATTTTATCGGCTTCTGCATAATCTTTTTCCTTTTTTGCTACCAATCTTTTATTAATGAGGGATAGTATTTGATCTTCATTGATTCTGTTTTCGATTTTTATTTCTTCTTTTTTTAATCCAAGCACATCAGTCAGTTCTTCTAGTGTTTTTAAAGTTTCTCTAAGATGAAATTTTTCATTAGTATTTATTTTAAGGTTTTTAATTCTTTGGAATTTATTTAAAAAGTTTTTAAGTGGTTTGGCTAATTCATAAACAATTGCAATTGCTCCTGCTGTATTAAGGTCGTTATTTAAAGCATTAGTAAACTTTATCTTTTTTTGAGATATTTCATAATTGATCATATCTTTATATGTTTCTTCAACAAATTCATTAGTTTCATTTACCTCAATAGATAGATTTTCATTTTTAGTAATATCAAAAAAAGAAAGAGCAACATTAATATTTTTCCATGCTTCGGAGGCACTTTTCAAAGCCTCATCTGTAAAGTCAAGTGGTTTTCTGTAGTTTACAGTTAAAACAAAATATCTTAGAGCCATTGGACTTGTTCCTGATTCTAATAAGTCTCTTATCGTGGTGAAGTTTTTCAATGATTTACTCATCTTTTGTCCGTTTACATTGACCATTCCGTTATGTAGCCAATAATTTGCCAGTTTTTTATTATTTGCCGATTCAGATTGTGCAATCTCATTTTCATGGTGAGGAAAGATCAGATCAGATCCACCTAAATGGATATCAATTGTTTCTCCTAATTCATCTTTTACCATTGCTGAACATTCAATATGCCATCCAGGTCTGCCTTCACCCCATGGAGAATTAAAAGATGGTTCATTCGCTTTTGCATTTTTCCATAGAGCAAAATCTTGAGGAGCCTCTTTTTTGCTCTTTTCAGTCACAGAAATTCTTCCCTGTTGATTAACATTTTGTTCTTGTATATTTTGATTGCTTAGTTGCCCATAATTTTTATTTTTTAGTACTGAATAATAAACATCTCCGTCAACAGAATATGCATATCCTTTACTCTCTAAAATTTTAATTAACTCAACAATACTTAGAATAGAGTTGGTCGCTGTAGGCATGCTGTCTGGTCTCATAATCCCCAATGAATCCATATCTTTATGAAATTCAATGATGTTTTTTTGAGAAACTTCCTGCATTGAACAATTTTCTTCTCTTGCTCTTTTTAAAATCTTATCGTCGATATCAGTAAAATTCTGGACAAACTTAACTTTATAATTTCTGTAAATTAAAAACCTTCTAAGAACATCCCAAGCTATGTAACTTCTTGCATGCCCAAGATGACATAAATCATATACAGTTACGCCACAGCAATATATTTTTACTACTTCATCAATTGGTTTAAAGACTTCAACGTTTTTATTTAAAGTATTAAATAATTTGAGCATATTAAAAAAGTTTTTATTGGAAGATTATTTGGTTTCCATCCAGTTATTCCCAACTCCGATATCGACTAGAAGCGGTACCTTTAATTTCACACAATCTTCCATAGTTTCTTTCACTAGTTGCTTTGTGATTTCTAAGAAATCTGGTTGGACCTCGAACAATAATTCATCATGAACTTGTAAAAGCATTTTAACTGGAATATTCATCTCTAATAATTTTTTGTTCAATTGAACCATAGCTATTTTAATAATGTCAGCACTAGAACCCTGAATAGGAGCATTTGCGGCGGCTCTTAATGACTGAGCCTCCATTCCAGCTTTCCTGGCAGTTTGCAAATCTATTTCATACGGATCTTTTCCTATTAATCTACCAAGTCCATTTTTATCAAATTTAAATTCTCTCTTTCTTCCAAAAATTGTCTCCACATAACCTTTTGAGAGTGCAAGCCTTTCTTGAAGTTCTAGAAATTTAAAAATTTTGGCATACCTCTCTTTATATTTAATCAAAAATTCTTTTGCTTCAGTCGTACTTACCCCTGTAGAGCGTGCAAACTTTTTTATACCCATTCCATAAATAACTCCAAAATTAATGGTTTTACCAACTCTTCGTTCGTCAGAATTTATATCTTCCTTTTCAAAAATCAATCGTGCTGTTAAAGAGTGAATATCATCATTTTTGTGGAATGCATTTATAAGAATTTCTTCATTAGCTAAGTGAGCAAGTATTCTTAATTCAATTTGAGAATAATCTGCCGATAGTAATTTCCAACCTTTTTCTGGCAAGAAGGCTTTTCTTATTCTTCTACTGAATTCTGTTCTGACAGGGATATTCTGAAGATTAGGATTACTACTGCTTAATCTCCCAGTGGCGGTAGCTGCTTGATTAAAATTAGTATGAACTCTTCCAGTTTTTTCACTAATAAGATTGGGAAGAGCATCAATATATGTACTTAAAAGTTTACTAAGAGTTCTATGTTTTATTAGGAAGGGAATTATCTCATGTTCTTCTATTAATCTTTCAAGAACAACTGCATCAGTACTCCAACCTGTTTTTGTTTTCCTTGATTTTTTTTTATCAAGATTTAACTTCTCAAACAATATTTCACCAAGTTGTTTAGGAGAGGATAAATTAAATTCTTGCTTTGCTATTTCAAAAACATTTTCCTCAATATTTTCTAATGTACTTTTTAATTCTTCAGAAAGTTCATTTAAATAAGTGGTATCTATTCTGATTCCATTCATCTCCATTTCTGATAAGACTGGCTCTAAAGGTAATTCGATTTCTTTAAATAATTTTGTTAAACCCTTATTTTCATTATTAAATCGTTCTTTAAAAATTTTCGCGATCTTGTAAGTCAGAAATACATCGTAACCACAATAAATACTTGCATCATTAATGTCGACAAATGAAAAATCTTTATATTTCCCAACTGTTTCTTTAAAAGTTGGGGGCTTAAATCCAAATTCTCTAAAACTAATTTCACTTAATCCATGTTTTTCCTGATTATTGAGAATGTAATCTGCTAACAGGGTATCAAAAATAACTCCTCTAAGATTTAGCCCATGGTTATAAAATATTTGTCTATCAAACTTACAATTTTGAAGTGTTTTTTCTTTTTCTGGATTTTCTATCCATGATCTTAAATTAGAAAATATGTCTTCAATTGATAATTGATTTAACTCATTTTTTTGTGATTGATGAGCAATGGGTATATAAAATAAATCATTAAGATCTTCACCAAGACAAAAACCTATACCTACAAGTTCTGCCTCTAGGGGATTTAAACTATTTGTCTCAGTATCTAACGCAACTATCTCCTTGGTAATCTCTAATTTTTTAACTAGTTGATCTAGTAATTTAAAATCATTAACTATAGTTACCTTGATTTTTGGGATTTCATGTTCTGTTTCTTCTAAATCTTTTGAAGCTGAAACTTTTGACTCTTTTCCCTTTTGTTTTTCCGCATTATTTTTATTAAAACCACCTTTACTAAATGCTGAATTAAAAATATCAACTTGCCTCAGTAAAGTTGATAATTCAAGTTTTTGTAAAGATTCGGATAGAGCAGCTTTGTTTATTTGATTTAGTTCATATCCATTGCTTAATACCAGAGGCACTTCAACATCTATCTTTGCTAAATCTCTTGAAAGATAAGCATTGAATTTATCATTTTTTAACTTTTCCTTAACGGCTCCTTTTATAAAACCCTGATATTTTTTATCTTCATCTTTTTGAATAATTTCCAAGGCTTTATAAATCCCGTCTAAGGTATCATTCTCTTTTAATAAATTAATAGCTGTTTTTGGTCCTACACCTTTAATTCCTGGGATATTATCAGAACTATCACCAGTTAAGGCCTTCAGATCTACAACTCTTTCTGGATAAACTCCCAGTTTTTCTTTGACTCCATTTTTATTCATTAAAGTCGGATTACCACTTTTAGCATAAGGACCTCCCCCCATATAGAGAACATAAATATCTTTTTGATCATCAACTAGTTGAAATAAATCTCGATCCCCAGAAAGAATATTTACACACCAACCTTTTGAGGATGCATCATTAGCAATTGTTCCTAATAGATCATCAGCTTCGAATCCTGGTGATTTGAAAATAGGTAAATTAAGACTTTCTTTCAAGATGATTTCTAGTTGTTCAATATCTTGAAAAAAAACATCTGGAGCCACATCTCTATTAGCTTTATAATTTGGATCTAACTCATGTCTAAAAGTTGGTTTTTCTGTATCAAAGGTAATACAAACGCCTTCAGCATTAATATTTTTGCAATTATCTAGAAGACTCTTTAAAAATCCATAGGTGACACTAGTTGGAAAACCTTCTTTAGTTGTTAATCCCCCATCAACCCCTTTGCTAAATGCATAAAAGCTTCTAAAGGCTAAAGAATGGCCATCAACTAAAAGTAAAATTGGTTTTTTTGAGTCTTTAGATTTCAAACTCATTTTCTTTTATTCGCCCAAGGTGGAATATCAATAAAGATTTGTTCTCCTGGTTTTAAACCATCAATTATTGAAGTTTTATTGCCGCTACTAATACCTATTTCTATCTTTTCAAATTTAGGAGCATTATTTTTATCTACTTTTAAGACACCTTTTTCACCTTTTTCGGTGACAATCGAAACTGTCGGAACTAAGATTTTTTCTTCACTACTTTTAACTTTAAATTCAAGGTCAGCGGTCATACCAATTTTTATTTCCTCAGAGATTTCTTTGAATTTCAAGGTTACTTCGAATGAAGTTACATTATTATCTTTTACTGCCCTTTCGGCTATTTTTTTAACTATTGCTCTGTATTTATTTGAGGGATAAGCTTCTATCCTTACAGAGGCTTCTTGACCTGTTTTTATCCTTCCTATATCACTCTCTGGAACTTTGGCAATAATTTCAAGACCTTCTGATAATTCAAAAATAAAGTTTTTAGCTTTAGATTCCGAACTTAAATTTGAACTAGGTGTAACGTACGAACCTATCTCTGCATATTTAGCTGTTATTTTCCCTGGGTATGGAGCTTTTATAGAATAAAAATCTTTTTCAGCTTTTGCATCACTAAATTTCGCTTCGCTTGTGTTGTACTTGTTTTTATAGCTTTCATAATCCTCTTTACTAACTGCTCCTTCTTTGAATAAAAATTCTCTTCTTAAATATTCAGATTTTTGTTTTTTTAAATTTAATTCAAGTTCTTCAAGCTTATAGATGAAATCTTCATCATCGAGAGTAGCCAAAATTTGGCCCTTTTCTACGAGATCACCTTCTTCTACTTTAATTTCTTCTAGTATTCCTTGTTTTCTTGGCCCAATATTGCTTGTTCTAGTAGCCTTTACTTCTCCACTAGTGTTAATTGATTCAGAAAGAATTCCCTTTTCAACGGAAACTACAAAGTTGGATATGTCTTTTGATTTGTTTTTCTTAAAAGAATTACTTAAAAAGACAAAAAAAGCTGCTAAAACAATTAATGCAATTCCACTTTTTATATTTAAATTCTTCTTTATTAAATTAAGCATATTTTTTAGTAAGCAAGCAATTAAGGATATTTAGAAACTATAGTGAATAATCGAAACGATTATGGTTA
>QCSX01000005.1 GCA_003209065.1 Prochlorococcus sp. AG-670-N10 | reverse complement strand
CTATTTGCTAAAAATATAGAGCGGACTAAAGTCCAATACTCCACGAGGATTTAGTCCGCTTTTTATTCAAAAATCAACTAATTTCTATGTTTTTGATTTAGTCTCGTTTGTAATGTTTAGACGTAAATACGTTGCAATATCAATTTATAACAATTTTCTCAGAATTTAAGAATATAGGATATGAAAAAGTCCTATATGCAAATCTAGAACCAATTAACTTACCTAAAAGTTTAATGAATATAAAATATACTAATATAATTCATGAAAATTTTTTAATTTACGGACTAAATACAACTAATTAATTCTTCTAACAATTTTTTTTATAATATAGATCAAAACTTAAAAATCGTATTATTTAAATTATTCAAGTTAGACTTGTAAGCTGAAAATAGCCATTTTTGTTCAAAGAATATTTATCGAACCAAAGGTTTAATAAGTTATCAAGTCCAATTCCGTTCAAATTCTTTTTATTCAGAATTTTGTAGTCTGATAAGGCTAGTAATAAATAGGGAAAAATCATATCAGAAACGTCGGTTGGTAGCTTCTTTAAAGGAACACAATGTCCTTTTTCCAAAAGGACTGAAATGTCATGAGTAAACAAAAAGCTCCAATAACTAAAATCACAATATAATTTATCTGGAGGTAGAAGATTAAGCTTTAATTCCTGAGTATAAGGATTCATAGTAAGAATTTAAGGTAAGAATTAAAAAAAAAAGAATAATTTTTCTATAAACAGAAAAACATTCGATAAAGACTAATTAATTCAAACAAACTACTCTTAAATAGTACCTTACTGTACAGCAAAGTGAAACACTTATTTTATTTTTTCATTTTTTCTTGAAATTGAAGGAACATTAAAAATTTAGAGTAAATTTCCATATCAATAAATTCCTCATTTGACTCTTTAGTCTGTTGATTCCCAGTATTTATAATATTACTAAATTCATTAGAGAAATCTTTCTTACCATTACTTATATTGATCATCCCTCTTTTATAAAGTGCTTCTTCTACAAGAATATTAATTATTTTAGAACTACTTAAATTGCTTTCAAAACCTAATTTATTTATTAAATCTAACACATTATTTCTAGGGATAAAGCTAACTCTTCTTTTCTTAGTAGGCATATTAAAGTTCAGCACTTGACTAAATTAAGTGTTGCACTATATTCAAAACAAGTCAATATTTTCTTATGATTATATCTATCACTCTTTTGTTCGGGGCCATAGGATATCTTTTTTACAAGTCAAAAGATGAAGTTGCTTTAGTTGAAGTAGAGAAGCTAGATAATTCAAGTGATCAAATAGATCAAAATGATTTATATAACGACTTAGATGACTTATTTATATAATTAAAATTATTTAAACTTAGTATCTTAATATTTACCAAAGCCCATAAAATAAGAATGCAAACTTAATAATAATAGTATTGAAGATCCAAAATACCATACAAGAAACCATGTTACGAAAGCTCCTCCTCTAGATTTCTTTTTTTTAAATTTATCAAATATGTTTGGAAGATAAATATTGGAATCTCTAGAGAACCTTAAGGATTTCATAATTAATGTTTTCTTTAAATCAAACATAAAAATATAACCATGCAAGTGTAAATTTAATTTTCTTTTTATTTAATTTAATAATTAAGAATAAATGATTGAAAAAATATAAAATCCTTGAACCAAACAACTTCGTTTCATAACCGAACTCGTAATTAAATTAAAGATAAATTAAAATAAAATTAATAATTCATGCAGTTATGACTGTACATCAAGATTACGAAATAAAGATCAACATAAATGAGTTGATTGAAAAAAGAATACCTTGTTGTGATTTATTACATCCTGATCATTGTTTAACTGAACAACAAGTATCAGAAATTGCTCATGACATTCGGATGGACTTAAACCTTCATGATTTATATAAGCAAGTAGACCAACACATTATGAAGTATGTCAACGCAGCAGGTATTGATAACAAAGATCACTGGGTAGAACCACATCTTCCTGATTTAGATAGAGATGCTAAAGAAGAAGTTGGAATAGAATTTGATTAAGTTCATTAATAAATGAAAATTTTTCTCATTTATTACGATGGTATTGTCAATTTGAAATTTAAATTAATCTAATAAATATATTTTTTTTCTAGATCATTAATTAATTTATAAATACTTTCTGCACTTCTTTTCTTACGTTTAAGAAAAATTTTGGTAATTAAAAGAACTATAGTTGATATTAAAACTGTTGAAAGAAAGAAGGTTAGTGAATTAAACGTCATTAAAAAAAATCTTTCCTATAATTTATTTAAATAATATGAGTTCTTAAATAGGTACTTTATACATAATTTAAACTTGATTTAGTCATAGTTAATAAATTAAATTTCACAAACAAAAATATTTCATCCAATCACGATTTATAAACTATTATTAATCACGAAACTTATATTACATACTAAAGATGATTGAAACTTTTGCTTTAACATTAACAGAAATTGGAATAGGAAAATTAGAAATATTTGTAATTGGAATAGTATTTATTTTATTTCCAACATTATTCATAATTGCCTCTAGAAATCTTGATTCAAGGGGTGTTTTTGACTGGATGATGGAGAAACCAAATGATTGGATAGGAAGAAAATGAAACTCTTTTTTAAGAAATATTTAGAATTTAATTTTTAAATGTCAATTTGTCTAATTCATATTCAGGAAAATCAAATATCTGGCAATTATTTTCAAGGCTTAGAATGATATTTTTATTGAGAAGTTTAAAGTTTATAAATTTATTTAATTTTTTATTTGAAAATTCTTTATTTGTCTCTCCTATTGAAAATTTCAAAGCGCCATCTTTTGAAATACCGAATTTAGTCGAGTTACAATAAGTATTTGCAAACTTCCTTGAAATCTTTAAAGTATATTTTTCAATACCCTTTGCTGAAGAGTCTGAAGGATAAGCCGGGCTCCCGAATATCAAGAAAAGGAATAATAATAGAATATTCCAACTATTTTTAAACATTGAATCTCAATAAAAATTTTATTTAACTTACATTAAAGGAACTTAATAAACAATTGAATTCATAAAAATTTGAAAATTTGGCATAAAAAATAATTATTTTGATTTAATTAAAGGTATTTTGAAAGTTTAATATTTGTAAAATCTATATAAATCTTTAGATAATCAAATAAACCCAGGCTTAAACAAAATATACATTCCAAATGATTAAAAGATACATTATTTAATTAGATAATGATTATTAAATTTTTCTTATCTAAATATTGCTACAAATGATAGAGAATTTTTCTTATATCAGAAATTGATTATTTACTTGAGTTATAGTTCCGAAAGATAACTGGTCAATTAAAAAAAGATATTAGTTTATGGAAAATAAGCAAATTAATTTTTTTAAAGCTAAAGACATTAATACGGTTTTAAAACCTTTTAAAAAAGGAACTGTAGTTAATATTGATACTTTGGAGGTAAGAGAAAAGGAAAAAGAATTAAAATTAGGTTTATATGGTTGGTATGCAATTTGTCCTTCAAAAGAACTTCAAAAAAACAAGATTCATTATTTCTCATTGTTTGATGAACCTCTTCTTCTCTTTAGAGACCAGAACAATAATGTTAGATGTATCAAAAACATTTGCCCACATAGAGGAGCCTCATTTTATGGTGGTTCAATTTCTAATGGTGAATTAACATGCCCATACCATGGAGCCAGATTTAGTTCTCAAGGAAATTGTCAGAACATAGATAGGATAACTTGTAGTCATATTGTTGATAATAATTATGATAAATATGCAAAGAGAATTCACTTATCTCAATACAAAGCAGTAGAGAAGGATAGTTATATTTTTATTTATTTTACTGACAAATCAGAGACAGATTTAAATAATTTTAACGACGATTCCTTAATTAATGATTATGATTTAATAGCTAATGGATTTTCTGTAAAAGATTCAGTATCGGAAGAGGTTTTAGTTGATTTTAAATGTGATTGGTCAAGAATTATCGAAAATCATTTGGATATTCTTCATATATTTTGGGTTCATGGAGATACAATTCCAGATAAAGAGGTAAATAAAAATGTCCTAGTAAGTTTTAATCAAAAAATAAATATCAAACCAACATATATTGAAAGTATATATTTCTATAAAGATAATCCTACAAAAGAATTTATAAGAATAAAGTATATTCCACCAGGAAGGATTTTAATCTATAAAGGAGATCCAGCTGTTTCTCGATATGTGCAAGTGCTTGATCACATTCCCTTAGGAGATAATAAAGCTAGAGTAATTGTTAGGCATTATAGAAAATTCCTTAAAAATAGATTACTTAATAACCTCATATTATTTAAAGAGATTCAAAAAAAGATTTTTTACAAAATTTTTGATGAAGATTATATGATTCTTAAAACCCAAACTTATAATCAAAAGTTAGGCTTAATAAAAAATGACGAGATAAAGTTACTAGGTGAAGACAGAATAATAAATTATTTCTGGAACTGGTATACAAAATCTGAAGAAAAGGATAATCCTTGGAAACACATAAACAAAAATAAGGAACTAAATGTTTATGATGAGATAATTATTAAATATCCTCCAGAAATTAAAAAATTGGAAGTAATAAATAATTTAAACATCATAAGAAAAACATTTATAAGATATGCAGCACCACTCGTGTTTTTGTTGCTCATAATATAACTTCAATGAAAAAAGTTAATCGACCAGCATGGCTTAATTGGCTTTATCTTTTAATATTCGTTCTTAGTTCAGTACAGTTATTCATTTTCTGGAGTAACAAATTTTAGTGACTAATGATTATTGGCTTGAAGCAAAAAATATTAGTTGCTTTAAAAATGAATACGAGGTGGTGAAGGATTTAAATTTAAAACTAAAATATAGTGAAAATGTAATTTTGATTGGACCTAATGGCTCTGGAAAGTCATCTTTATTAGAATTAATAAATAGAAATATATATCCAGTTTTAAAGAAAGATACTGTTTTTAAACTATTTAATAAAGAACTTATTAGTATTTGGGAACTTAGAAAAAAGATTAGTACAGTAAATCACGATGTCAAGGCAAGAGTAAATGCAAATATAACAGTATTTGATTTAATTATTAGTGGTTTATATGGTAAGTATTGCAAAATCTCAAATAAATCTGAAAAGGATGTTTTATTAGCGGAAAATATTATTGAAAAGATGTTAATAACAAAATTATCACAAAGATATTTTTCCCATTTATCTGAAGGTGAAAAACAAATAGTTCTAATTGCTAGAGCATTAGTTAAAAATCCAAAGATATTAATCCTAGATGAGCCAATTGCTAATTTAGATTTAAAATCAAAATTTTATGTAACAGATCAAATTAATGAATTAACAAGATTAAATACGAAAATAATTTGCGTAACTCATGATATATCGATGATTACAGAAATATACAACAGAGTCATAATGATGAAAGACAGAATAATAATTACAGATGGAACGCAAAGTCAAACTTTAAATAGCAAAAATTTAAGTATTTTATTTGATATTAATATCGAGGTTATTAAACGTAAAGGTTATTGGCATACTTACAGAAAATCTAAAGAACTACAAGCAATAGAATAACCAATGCAATCAATAAATAAATAATCTTTTTGTTTTGAATGCGTGAAAAAGACTTATTTTTAAATGAAGAGGAACCACATTTGTAGCAAACCATCCTACCTCCTAATGATCTGTCAGAGACAAGATCGGAACTGCCACAATTTAAACAGATTTTATTAGAGCTCATATTTAATTCTAAAATTAATTCCTCCTATTTAAATTATATTCGAATTAATAATGTAAAGATAAAATTCAATATTAGCTATGATAATGAGAATCTTTTGCAATAATCCTTTGTTTGAAGCATAATTGATATTAATTCTCATTATCAAGAATCTGCAAAGATGAATTTCCATAGTTACGGAGAATATTCAACAAATACTGTTAGATTAGTAACTGGACAGTCAGTTCTTATAGATCCCTCATCAAGACCAAAAGGAACCTGTCTTGAGGTTAATAGCGGTATTGCAAGGGTATATTGCCCATGTGAAGAAACAGAAGGAATGACTCTTGCTTTCTTGCAATCAGGAGATCAATTAAGAACTGATTTATTATGTAGTGAAGGTGTTTGTGTAGAAGCTTTAACTGATTTATCCTTCCATAGTAATGTAAATATTTCTGAAAATTCTGGATTTGATGCAGTTAATGAATGGACTCTACAACTGCTTAAGATTAGGCATCTAGGAAATGCAGAGATAAGACTTCAAGCTTTATTTTCAATATTAGTGAATCGTCTTGGAAGAAGATGCGGTCAATGGTGCGAATTACCTTTTAGGCTTACTCATGAAAGGATAGGAGAATTAATAGGTTCAACACGGGTAACATCTACAAGATTAATTTCAAAGCTCCGCTCATTAGAGTTAATAATAGCTCCAATTGGGACACAAACAGTAAATGTAGCTCCTTCTTTTATTGAAGAATCTCCACTCTAAATCGAATTATGTATAGATCCGAATCCATAATCAATAACTTACTAATTGAAGTTGACTCATTAAGTTACAGGATAACGAATATTCATCAAGCTTATTTCAACACTTCACATGTAGGCTTGCGAGATAGACTATTTTATGAAAATAAAAATATCTCGCAAAGATTAAATGAGATATTTTCAATAGCAAAAGTATTAAAAAATAGAAATAATGAAAATATTAGTTTTTCTAGCTTATTAGTTGAGAAATGTAAAAGGACTCTTGATCAAAAAAGAATAGAAAAGAATTTATTTTTTCTTTAAATCGCTATCAATTAAAAGTAATGCAGAAGGCTGATTCGCTGCAAATTTAACTTTTCCTAATATATGAGCAAATTCATCTTCAGATTTTGTTTGAGCATCCACAATTGGATCTAAGAAAACGCAAGTTCTTGTATCTGAAATTCTTTCTGAAATTGAATATAGCTGTTGTAATGAAGAAGTTAAATCAGCTTCCATATTGAATGAATAGGATAATATTTCCTCAATAGAATCCCACGTCTGAATTGGTGCTGGTAATTCCTTCAATTTTACAGTTTGCCCTCGAGCAATAAAATAATTAGCAAATTTATAGGCATGTTCCATTTCTCCTTGAGATTCTTTTAGAAAATGTGAAGCAAAGCCATCTAAATCTCTTTCTTGGAACCATAAATAGATAGAAAAATATTGAACATTTGCATATCTTTCCATTGTTAGATGTTCATAAAAGTTATCCAATAAGCCAACATCCATGGGCTGAGCAACAGCTCTACCAGAAGGACCTAAATTAACTATTTTTTTTGTTTTTAAAGTATTCTCGATCATTTTCATATGGATAAGATAAGTAAATAATACAACATTTTGTATAAATTGGTAACTTAAAAAAGATTAAACATATATGAGTGAATATGATAATGAATATCAATAGCAATATCAATAAAATGAATTTTGGAAAAGATTATTCTGAATTCCTACTAATTAATAAATTATATGCAAATAAAAAAAAGAAATGTAAAAAGAACAAATGTTCAAACTGGAAAGGGGGAAAGTGTAATTGCCTATAAAATTTAATTAAATAAAGATCTTATGTGCTCCAGGATATAAAAAACAGAAACAATCTTTATCAATACTTAAAAAACAATTATCTCCAACATTAAGTTCCTCATTAATATTAGTTCTGACCCTTAATGTTTCTTCTTTAAGAGATAGTTTATAAATAAAATATTCACCCATGAATTCTTTTGAAACTATTTTTGCATCGCCATCTACAGAACTTTTAATAGAAATAAATTTCTGAGGAATAGAAATAAATTTGATATTATTTTTACCCACCAAAGAAGAAATATTTATTTCACCTAAACAACATGAAAAAGAGTTTTCTTCTTTTTTGAGATTAAGAATATTATTACCAAGAATAAAACTACTTACAAAAATTGTTTTAGGGTTTTTTAAAAGTTTTATAGGTGAATCAACTTGATGAATTTTACCTTCATTCATCACAGCAACCTTATCGCATATAGACATTGCCTCTTCAGGATCATGAGTAACCATTAATCCGCTAGCATTGCAACTTCTAAGGATATTTGGAAGTTCACTTCTTAATTTTAATTTTACGTGCATATCCAAACTACAAAATGGTTCATCTAATAATATAAAATTTGTTCCCGGAGCTAAAGCTCTAGCAATAGCAAGTCTCTGTTTTTGTCCACCTGATAATTCATGTGGATATCTATTTATAAATTTATCGAGACCAACAATATTTATTAGAAAATTGACTCTAGATTTATTCTTTTTATCTTGCAAACCAAACATTGCATTTTCTAAAACAGTTAGATGAGGGAAAAGCGCATAATCCTGGAAAACCATTCCTATTTTCCTTCTTTCTGGAGTTAGTATTCTATTTTTATTTGAAATTTCTTGATCATTTAGAATAATTCTTCCTTTTAAAGGATATTCAAAACCAGCGATTAATCTTAAAAGAGTAGTTTTACCGCAACCAGAAGGTCCAAGAAGTCCTAATAGTTCACCCTTTTCTATTTTTAGGTTAATTGAATTTAATATCCAATTAGATATTTTTTGATTATCATATTTATGATGTAAATCATCAATTATTAACGCCTCTTTTCCCACTAAAACATTTAAGTCCTTAGAATATTAAAGTTAACAGAAAACATTCACCATAAATATCACTTGTATAATTTTATACATCACTTGAAAAAATTAAATAAATGAAAAAGAGTGAAAGAGCAGAAATTATACTTAAGGAACTTAAAAAATTATATCCATCCCCTCCAATCCCCCTTGATCACACAAATGCTTTCACGCTGCTTGTGGCAGTAGTACTAAGCGCTCAGTCTACAGATAAGAAAGTTAATGAACTAACTAAGGAATTATTTAAAGACGCAGATACTCCAGAAAAAATGAAAGAACTCGGCGTTTCCAGAATTTATGAATACATAAAACAATTAGGTCTTTCTAACCAAAAATCTAAAAATATATATCTCTTATCAAAATTAATAATCGAAGAATTTCATGGTCAAGTTCCCAATTCATTCGAAGAGCTTGAATCACTTCCTGGAGTTGGTCATAAAACAGCTTCAGTTGTAATGTCACAAGTATTTAATATTCCATCTTTCCCTGTTGATACACACATACATCGTTTATCACAAAGATGGGGTCTTACAAATGGAGATAATGTAATGCAGACGGAAAAAGATCTTAAAAAAATTTTTCCAATATCAGAATGGAACACTTTACATTTGCAAATAATTTTCTATGGAAGAGAATATTGTACGGCAAGAGGTTGCGATGGTACAAAATGCTTAATGTGTAGAACTCTATATCCAAATAGAAAAAAAAAGTTTATATGTAAAAAGCCTTAAAAACCTCATATAATTATAAAATTAAATAAATTATCATGAAAATTGCGATTACTGGAGCTTCAGGTAAAACAGGATATAGAATAACAGAAGAAGCAGTGAAGAAAGGAATAAAAGTAAAGCAGATAGTTAGGAAAAATTCAAAGCTTCCAGAGAATCTTAAAAATGCCGAAACCTTTAGAATCTCATTAGATAATAAAGTTGCATTAGATAAGGCTTTAGAAAATGTGGACGCATTAATAATTGCAACTGGAGCAAGAGCTTCATTAGATTTAACTGGACCTGCAAAAGTAGATGCACTTGGAGTATATAGACAATTACAAAGTTGTAAAAGAGTCGGAATAAAGAGAGTTATCTTAGTTAGCTCTTTGTGTACTGGTAAATTATTTCACCCATTAAACTTATTTGGTTTAATTCTAATCTGGAAAAAAATTGGTGAGAACTTTCTAAAAAATAAAAATTTTGATTGGACCATAATAAGACCTGGAGGATTAAAAGAAATTGAAAATATAACAGATGAGAACATAGATTACACAAAAGAAGATACACAATTTAAAGGTTCTATTCCAAGAAGACTTGTAGCAAAATGTTGTATAGATTCCTTAAGTAACAAACAATCTTTTAATAAAATAATAGAAGTAACAAGTTCCAGTGAGAATAAAAGAGTATCTTTTAAAAAGGCTATGCAAAATATTTAAAAGATGCAAAAATAAATAAAAACCATGAAAATAAACCCAAATATTGATGCATTACAGTTGATGCTTACTGATTTAAGAACAAGAAATGAACCTATCAGGCATAAAGCAGCATTTAAAGGATGTCAGCCGGAATTTCAAATTCTTGTTTCAAGATTAATAAAGCAGTTAGAGGATGAATTAAATTCTGAAAAAATAATAAATCGAGACGATTAAGCAAAATATTATTATTTAAAAGACTTTAAATAATCATATTTTGCTTGCTTTGAGAGTTCTTCATAACCTCCAAAAAATACATCATCTAAAAATATTTGAGGAAAAGTATTGTGGTCACTTAAGGAATTTACCTTTTGAAAATCCTTGTCATTCTCTATTAAAATCGAATCATACGGAACAGATAAAGAATCAAGCAACCTAATGCTTCTCTTTGACCAAGGACAATTTTTAAGGATATATGCTTTTACTCGTGATTTATTATCATTTAAATTAATTTTTGATATATCAATAGTCTTATTTTCAAAAGAAACTAATAAGATATCAGTTCCTTTCTTAACAATCGAACCTTGTTCTAAATGTCCTCCAAAAACATTACATCCCTCATCTGCAAAGCTTAAATGAATATGGACATCGCCATTATTAAAATTTCCATTAAGGGATACTATTTCTAAGTTACCTTCGAATTTACTAATTTCTTGGCTGCCAGGACACTGAATACAAGCTTTACTAAGATTACCTACTACACCTGAAACATAACCATATAGATTATTTGAGAAAGAAAATTCTTTAATACTAATAATCAAATCAGAATCTGGGGATAGCTTTAAGCTATGAGGTTGCATTTAGGTATCAATAATATTTTATTAATATAAAATAAAATGATTCTTAGATAGAAGAAGTGTTTATAATCTTTAGAATTTTGTTAAAACTTAAAACACAAAATAAGTGTAAAATGAAATTTATTTATAAAAAATATTTTGTTAAAAAAAAATAAAAATATTAAACAATTAATAGCAAATATTCCAAATATATTAACGATATCTCGATTATTTCTTACATTTCCAATAATAATATTTCTAGAAATAAACAAACCCAATTTTGTTTTTGCTTTAATTATTCTAGGAGGCATAACTGATTATTTTGATGGATATTTTGCAAGAAAATTTAAACTTACAACGAAGTTTGGAGCTATTATTGACCCCTTATCAGACAAAATATTTTTGTTAATACCTTTATTGTGGCTAAGTAAAATGGAAATAATCCCTTTTTGGTCATTAGCAATAATATTATTTAGAGAATTAATAATATCTGCATTAAGAACTACTAAGAAAGATGGATTACCTGCCTCTAAACTTGGGAAATATAAAACCTTCTCCTTTTTTATTGCATTAGTTATATTTTTCCAACCATTTTCAAAAGATTTATTATCTAGTTTAGGAATAACATTTTATTGGCTAGGATTTATATTGACACTTATAACTTTTATAGATTATTTACGAATTAAAAAGAACACTATCTGAAGTTCTATCAAATTCATTGTCCTTTTTAAATTGGTAATCTTTGATAAAGCTGTCTTTCAAACCAGTAAATAAATCAAATTTTGGTTCCCAATTTAAATCGTTTTTAATTTTAGAAATATCAGTTTGATAGTGATTTAATCTTATTGGGAATCCTTTTCTTGATTTAGGATCTAATTTTTCAAAATCAAATCTATTTAGAGAAATATCGTTTTTATTTAAACCACAAACTTCAGCACACATATAAATTAAACCTTTAATAGTTACTCCTTTTTCTCCAGAACAGTTATAGATACTATTTTTAGATTTTTCAAAATCCAAACACTTAATCATTACATCACTTAAATCAGAAACATGTCCTAACTGAGTAATCAAGGAACCATCAGCAGGAATTGGGATTGTTTTAAGATGAAATAATCTTTCAAAAAACCAATTTTCAATTTTATTATAATTTCCAGGTCCATAAATATAAGTAGGTCTAAAACTTGTAAAAGGTATCTTTTTCTCAACTAACCAATTTTCAGTTTCAAATTTTCCTTTATGCCTACTATTGGTATCAAGCGGAGAATCCTCGGACAAAGGTAATTCATAGTTATCTTTATAAACCCCAGCTGAACTAACATAGATATATCTAAGGAATGAATCGTCTATATTCTCGATAAGAAGTTTAGTTTGCTCTACTTCTCGACCAGAGATATCGAAAATTACATCATATTTTTTATTTTTTATTTTAAGAATACATTCGATATCATTCCTATCACCTTTTATTAAATTTGTATTGTCAGGATTAGATTTATTACCCCTCGTAAAGATATCAATTTTATGATTTTGATTTAGCAACTTACTCACCAAAGACTTGCCAACAAATCTTGTTCCACCCATTACAAGAATTTTCATATTCCAAAAATATTAAACAGAAGTAGTAACCTAAGTTAGAACTACATAATGAATAGTACTACTAAGAAGTAATTAATGAAAAGGATAAATCAATGAAACTAATTCCAGCCATAGATTTAATGAATGGTAAATGTGTAAGACTTTTTAAAGGTGACTTTAACAAGAGAAAAGACTTCTCCAGAGAACCTTATGAGCAAGCAAAATACTGGGAGAATGAGGGCGCAGAATGTATTCATGTCGTTGATTTGGATGCTGCCAAGACCGGTATTCCAACAAATGATCAATCAATTCAAAAGATTGTCAAATCAGTCAATATTCCTATTCAAATTGGAGGAGGGATAAGATCACTAGAAAGGATTGAACAATTATTTGCTTACGGTGTAGATAAGGTTATAATGGGAACCTCAGCTATAGAAAATAAAGAACTAGTTAAAAGTTTATCAACTAAATTCCCAAGAAAAATTATTATTGGAATTGATGCAAAGGATGGGAAAGTAAGTACGAGAGGTTGGATAAAACAATCAGAAGTATTAGCCACAGAATTAGTAAAGGAATTTTCCTCTTTTAAAATTTCTAGTTTTATTGTCACGGACATCAATACCGATGGAACTCTAGAAGGGACGAATGAAGTTTTTATAAAAAAGATTCTTGAAATTACTGATATTCCTGTTATAGCTTCAGGAGGTGTAGGTTCAATTTCTGACTTATTATCATTAACTAAATTCGAACATTCTGGACTTTCTGGAGTAATAGTTGGAAAAGCTCTTTATGAAAATAAATTTAAGATCTGTGAAGCTAACAACATATTATCTCAAGAAAGAATAAATGATATTCCAATTAATAAAGACTATTACGCTTAAAAAACTAAAAATATTTATGTAGTACTGGATTTTACCAGATTTATTAGTTAATTTTAAACAAGAGATAAGCTTTTAGCATTGGAATTAATTACGAAAAAATCAATACTAATTATTGCTCCAAGCTTAATTGCAGAATCTTTATCACTAAAGTTAACTTCATTAGATACTAATTTAAACATCACATTAAATAGTGGCATTAAAAATTTAAATCCGGATTTAATAATATGGAATATTCTAAATTATCAATCTGAAGACCTCATAAGATTGGAACTATTAAAATTAAAAGAAAGATGGGACGAATCAAAAATTCTTGTAATTTTTTCAGGTGAGTTAGTAAATAAAACAAAACTAACTCCCTCTTTAAATAGCGAAGGTTTACTTTTAAATCCCAGTGCAGATAAAGTTCTTGAATCTATTAATATCATTACAGAGGGCGGCAGAGTATTTGACCTAGAAATAAATCCCTCTGTCAAAATTAAGAAAGAAAGAGAACTTACTTTTAATCAAAAATTATTGTCATCTGGTCTCAAACAAATTGATACTGAGATAAACTATATTTTTAAATATGTAAATTCTGACTCTACTCCCGAATTTTATAAGTTTATTTTAAAAGGAAGATTAAGAGAGCTTATTACTGCTAAATCCTTTCTTATATTTTTATGGGGTAATTCATTAGACCTTTATTCTGAAGCTATTTACACCGAGGACAAAATTAATATAGAAAATAAAGATACTAATACTATCTTTATAAAAAATAAAAATACATTCGAAATTTGGGATTTAATTCTTGAACGTCTTAGCAAGAGATATAACTCTAACAATTTAGATGTTGAATTTAATAATTCATCTATCATTTTGTCTGGAATAAAAAAAGAGTTTATATCTCGTCTAATATGTAAAATGCTTGATGAACTTGATAATTTAATAAAAAATATAAAAGAAAACTATAAAGAAAAAGACTACAAAGAGGATTTCAATTCTCTTATTGATGAACTTAGACTTAATACTATTTCAAATATAACTGAAAGTTATTTCAGAGTTAAAAAAAATGGTGAGTCAATCTCATTAAATGAATATATTTATAAAGAGGTAACCTGCAACGAAATAGATAGAGAGTCTCATGAATCAATAATGTTTATCGATCCAATAATTAAAAATGAGCCGATAGATTATGATGGCAAACTATTGCCTTTATATGAAACAGAATCATTTATTATTCTAGAAAATATCATATCTAATTGGATAATAAGAAACTGCAATTTATTAGCTTCCGAAGTATTTAATATTTGTTCAAGTTGGCCAGAGTTAAGAACTTTACTTATAAATCCTCAATTACAATCTACAAGATCTTTTGAAAGATTTAGAAATAATATCAACAATTATAATAGATGGCATGAAAATATTTATATGCCAATCTATTTATATGAAAGTAAACGGGAATATATAGATATCATTGATTCTAAATTTACAAGATACTATAAAAATGAGAATAGAGAAAAAGAACTAGAAAATTTAGAGTGGTTTCAAAAACAAGTTACTTTATTAGTTGAAATTAGAGATGCAATAGCTCCTCAATTAGAAATTGCTGTAAAATATATAGGTAACCTTTTCGTGAATTTCCTAACAAAAGTAGTAGGCAAAGCTATTGGTTTAGTTGGGAAAGGAATCCTACAAGGTTTAGGTAGATCTAGCACTAAATAAATTTCCTTCCTTTAATGAAGTTATTTCAATCAATACTTATCTTATTAATATTTTTTACTTCTTACCCCGCTAATGCAAGTAGAGATACAAATAGCTATGACGGAAATATTTTTCCAATATATGCAGGGAATGGAGCTATAGTTCCTCCTCAAACTACTCTTGAAGAATCATTAAAAAACGGAAGGATCTCTGTTTTATTTTTTTATCTTGACGACAGCTCTGACAGTAAAGCTATGGCTCCAATAATCTCTGGATTAGATCTGATTTGGAGAAATAATATTGACTTAATTGCTCTTACTACAGATGAATTACAAAGTGAATCCTCTAAAACAGACTCGAATCTACCTAATTATTATTGGAATGGTTTAATTCCTCAGACTATAATTTTGGATAGCACTGGAGAAGTTAAATTTGATAAGAATGGATTGGTTAATATTGATGATTTGAATAAGATTATTGGAGAATTAAAAGGGATAGATATTAATGAGACATCATTCTCAGTTGAAAGCTTTAACGAATACAACAGTATTATCTCAGAAAAAAAATGATCTCTAATGAGTTTTTGAAATAACAAACATATGATTATTCTAAAAATTATTTTCTTATTTTTATTTTTAAAAATATTTCTAGATTTTTATTTTAATAAATCCCTCAAATCAAATTTAGTTTTAGAACCTCTAGATTATAAGTATAGAAATAAAGAAAAAAATAGTGAAGTAATTATTAATTTAAAAATAATCAATAAAAGTAAACATAAAGAAACTATGGTTTCTAATCTAAATCTAGATTTAGATTTTTTTCAATCTAAAAATAATCAATATCTTAAAGATTTAGATTATGAGGAAAGTATTTATATTTATTCTGGATCTATAAAAAAAAATATACATAATTATTGGCCAACAACAATTATAAAAGCAAATTCAGAACTATTAATACAAGTAATTTTAAAATTTAAAAATAGTGATTTAAGAAACAAAATCAAATATATATGGTTAAAGATTTTTTGGGAAAATTACGGTCATTTTGGAATTACTAAAAAACAAGATGGTTTATTAGTGAATTTAAATCGTCATAATAAAAAAGAATTAATTGAAATCCCTTTAAAACTTGGTTATAAAGCTATAGCTGTTAAAACAGATTTGCTTGGCTCATTTGATAATCCAATTGAAACTGTTATGGATTACTGCAAAAATGTCACAAGAGAGAAAGATATTTTAACTATAGGTGAAACACCACTAGCAATTATGCAAGGAAGATATGTTGCACCTCAAAATTTAGAATACAATATTTTTTCAAAAATATTATGTTATTTTTTTCATCCCACAAGTAGCCTTGCCACCGCTTGTGGTATGCAATTACTAATCGATAAAATAGGTGTTACGAGGATAACCTTTTCATTAATTTTAGGTTTTTTATTTAAATGTATTGGGATTAAAGGGGTATTTTATAGATTAACTGGTTTTGAATCTTCACTAATTGATGACATAAGTGGAACAGTTGTTCCATATGATAAAAGCATAGTTATGGGTCCAATAAATACGAAATTGTTTTGTGATCAGTTATCAAAACAGCTTGAGGTAGAGGTTGCAGTAGTTGATGTAAATGATCTTGGTGGTGTAAAAATATTAGCCAGTTCAAATAATTCAATAAATAATATACTCAAAGAAATCCTAAAGGTTAATCCCGCAGGCAATTCTGACGAAAAAACACCTATAGTATTAATAAGGAATAATAAATAAATGAAACAAGATTCAAATCATATTTTGAATTCTAATAAGGATAGAAAAGTTACCTTTGAGGAGCTTCATATTCGTCATTTAAATCTATTAATGGATTTTAGAAGTGAGAAGTTAAATAATTGGTTTTTAAAAATGGCAATTATAAACACTTTTGAAGACTTAAAAATTTTTTTAAAAAATTTAAAAAAAAATAAGCATAAATGTATTATTGCAATAGAAGAAAAAAAAATTGTAGGTTATTTGAATATATTTCCTTTAAACTTCAAGGGTTCTTGTTTAAGGATATCGAAGCCTAATTTAACAACTATAAAGTCTTCTATAACTGAAAAAGAATTGATACTAGGATTGATAAAGAAATCAATTTCTATTACAGATATAAAAACTGCAAGCTGGGTAATTAATTCAGATATAGACAATAATCACCTTATTTCAAGTGCGAGAGAATTAGGGTTCCAACCATTACAAAAGGTGAAACTGTGGAGTAAAAATAATATTAATAAGTCCATTAAAAATAAAAATGAAAATTATTATTTTATTGATGAATTTCAAGCAATAACCAAATTAAATTTAGTAAATGTACTTAATTTTATTCGGTCAAATCAATCTCCATTAATAAGGACGATATTGGATCTTGATCAAAAAGATATTTCCAATAGAAATGATTCAAATAGTGGGACAATAATTCACAACAATGCTGTGTTATGTACAATTTTAAAAGATATAAATTTTCAAGATAATAAAATTTATACATTAACGATTGGTAAAAGTTGGGATGTTAGATTAAGTCCCATTTTAAAAAATATTCTGAATAAATTTTTTGAAAAATCTCCTTATTCTATAATTAAGACTTATGAAGAAAATACTGAATTAAATACATATTTAGAGAATTCTGGTTTTAGAGATAATTACCAAGAAATCATCCTTGTTAGAAATACTATTGTCAGGAACGAATCTAAGCAGACTAATAAAATAAACCAATCATTAGAATCAATTTTTGAAAAATTAAATCCACAAGGTAACGCTTACCCGTCCCCATTTCCTTTGAAGTCTAAGTGAAATATTGCAAGCCCAAATCTAAGTCAATATTAAGTTTAGATGTTGGGCTAAAAAGAATAGGATTAGCATATTGTGATTCACTATTTATTACGGTAAATATTCTTCCTGCATTAAAGAGAGAAAGAAATAATAACGAAATAATTATTATTAAAGAACACATTAAAAAACTAAATTTAACTGGTTTTATCGTTGGTTTACCACTTGACGAGTCGGGGGGGATGACATCTCAAGCTCTTGATTGCAAAACTTATGGTGAATTTCTTTTTAATGAATTAAAACTTCCTTTTTCTTTCGTCAATGAACATAGCTCAACATGGGAATCAACAAATAGATTTGGTGTAAAGAAAGATAAATCTGGACTTATTGATAGCTTATCTGCCAAAATAATTCTTGAGCAATGGATTCAGGAAGGTCCTGAGTTAAAAGAATTAGTGGGTAATAAACAAATATAATATTAATATAAATCTATATAAGCTAAATCAAAAATGAACGATCATAACTCCAAAGATAATTATGAGGCAAAGACACTTATTTTAAATGATTCAAATGGAAATGAACTATTTTGTTATCTTGAACAAATAGTAAAGGTTGAAGAAAAAGAATATGCATTACTAACACCCGTAGATACACCAGTCAGTTTATTCAAAATTAATGAAAAGGATGAGCCAGAATTAATTGAAAAAATCGAGAAAAACGAGCAAGTCTTAAAGAATGCTGATGCAGTTCTACAAGAACATGATCTAAAACTTATAAGATCCGCAGTTACATTAACTGTATCTGGTGAACTCGAAGAGCCAATTTATGATGAGTTAGAGGAAGATGGGATAGAGGAGGAAAGTGAAACATACGAATTACTTGTAAGTTTTAATTTATTGGAACAAGAATATGGATTATATATTCCTCTAGATCCTTTTTTTATCGTTGGAAAACTTTTGGGTCAAGGGGCATTATTAATTGAGGACGATGAGTTTGATAAAGTTCAACCTTTAATTGAATCTGAGTTAGAAAAGAGTAGTTTGTAAAATAATGAGTTCTCTTGTAAACGTCCATTGGGACTCTAAATTACCTATATATGAAATATCTCAATTAAAACTACAAAATGAGGGAATTAAAAGCTTATTAATAGATGTTGATGGTACATTATTAAGCCGCCAATCAAATATAGTTCCTACAAATGTAAAAAATTGGATAAAAGAATCTAAAAAGTTATTCTCTTTGTACTTAATTAGTAATAATCCCTCTAATGAACGAATTAGAATGATTGCAAAGGAATTAGGTATCAGATATAAATCAAACGCATTTAAACCAAGGAAAAAAATTACTTTGGATGTAATTTCAGAAATAAATGAGGACTCAAAAAATATTGCAATAATTGGAGATAGAATTTTTACGGATATTATCGTAGGAAATAGATGTAATATTCAGACAATATTAGTAAAAAGATTAAGCAAAAATGGATTACCAATAAAAATAAATTTAACATTAATCCTAGAAAAATTTATTTCTAATTTCTTAAAATGAAAACATGGGTCGTAAAAATTGGTACTAGTATTCTCAGAGGAAATGAGGTTCAATCTACAGAACAAGTAATAGAAAGTTTATGTGAATCTCTAACAAGTTTTATTTTAAAAGGTAATAAAATCATTCTCGTAACAAGTGGTGCAGTTGGATTAGGATGTAAAAAATTAAATTTGAATTCTAGACCAAAGGAACTTAGTACACTTCAAGCTGTGGCTGCAGTAGGTCAAGTTAATTTAATGACTTTATATGAAAAGACAATGAAAAAGCTAGGTCATAATATAGCTCAAATATTAATAACAAAAACTGATTTTGATTCGCGTGAATCCTTCAATAATGCTTCAAAAACATTTAAAAAATTAATTGATCTGAATGTCGTACCTATAGTTAACGAGAATGATTCTATTGCTAATGAAGAGCTTAAATATGGAGACAACGATACTCTTTCTGCCTTAGTTGCTTTAGCAATAAATGCCAATAAGCTAATTCTATTAACCGATATAGAAAATTTATATTCTAAAGACCCAAGAAAGAATGAAGATGCTTTTCCAATTCAAGAAGTTAATAGTAATGAATTAAAGATTATAAAAGATAAAAACATCAAAAATTATAATAACGAATGGGGGACAGGTGGTATTACAACAAAATTAATTGCTGCTGAAATAGCCACAAAAGGAGGAGTCGTAGTTCAACTAGCAGATGGCAGAAATAAAAAAAATTTAATAAATATTTTCAATGATAAAAAAATAGGCACAATATTTCATCCTGTAGATAAACCACTAGGTAATAAAAAAAGTTGGTTATCTCATGCTATTAAAACAGTCGGACAAATAACATTAGATGAAGGTGCTTGTTTAGCAATTGAGCAAAAAGGTGCATCTCTTCTTGTTGTAGGAGTTAAACATGTAGAGGGAGATTTTACTGTTAATCAGGCTGTTAGAATTGTAAATACTAATAAGAAAGAAGTTGCAAAAGGTATAACATCAATGAGTAGTGATTCTCTAAAAAGAATCTTAAATAAAAAAGAAAAAATTAATTCATCAATGATCGTTGTTCATAGGGATGTTCTTGCTCTTACTTAAAAAAATAATCGAAAAATGTTATTAAGTAAATTAGTTGATCTCATAAAGAGTGGAGATTCAAAATTTATCAAAGCAACCATATTCGAAAATATAGATATAGAAAAGGCTGCTTCTTTAGATATTGCATCAAAAAATCAAATATCCTTTTTAGAAGAAAACAATATATTGAAAGATAATTTAGGAAAAACTGATGCATCAGCAATTATTACATCCGATAATAGTGAAATATTGGGTTTGCTAGAATTACTTAATATTTCAAATATAGTTGTAGAGAATCCTAGAATTGCATTTGCAGAAGTATTAAATTATCTATATGAAGAAATTAAGTTCAACCCAGGTATTGATGATTCAGCTGTTATCAGAGGATCTGCAAAACTAGGAGAAAATTGTTATGTAGGACCTAATGTTTATATTGGCGAAAATTCAATTATCGGGGATAATAATAAAATTTTTCCTGGTACAACTATTTTAGGAAATGTAAGGTTAGGGGATAATAATATAATTCATCCAAATTGTGTAATTTATGAAAATACAAGCATTGAAAATAATTGCGTAATAAATTCAAACACTGTTATTGGTTCTGAAGGGTTTGGTTTTATTCCCCAAGATGGCAAGTGGATTAAAATGCCTCAAAAAGGTGCTGTAATAATAAAAAGCTTTGTAGAAATTGGGACAAACTGTTGTATTGATAGGCCATCTGTCGGTAATACATTTATAGATGAAGGAACTAAAATGGATAACTTAGTTCAAATAGGTCATGGAGTTAAAATAGGAAAAAATTGTGCATTTGCTGCTCAAGTTGGGATAGCAGGAGGAGCTGTGATTGGAAATGGGGTAATCCTTGCAGGGCAAGTAGGAGTTAATAACAGAGTGAAAGTTGGTAATAATGTCATAGCTAGTTCAAAATGTGGGATCCATTGTGATATTGAAGATGGAGAAGTTGTTAGCGGCTTCCCAGCTATGAAAAATAAATCTTGGTTAAGGAGTTCAAGTATTTTTAAAAAATTACCTGAATTAGCAAAAAAGCTTAGACAAATAGACAAGAAATAAATTATTCTCTTAATAAAGTAAAAACTAAATGAAGAGATATAAAATAGTTCTACTTTCTGGAGATGGTATAGGCCCAGAAATTTCAGAAATTTCAATAAAAATAATTAAAAGACTATCTCAAAAATATGATTTTGATATTGAGATTAAAGAAGAATATTTTGGTGGAATAGCTTATGAAAAACTTAACGATCCAGCACCTAAAGGAACATTAGATCAATGTAAAGCAAGTGATGCTGTACTTTTGGCTTGTGTAGGTGATGTTAAATACGATAATTTGCCAAGAGAATTAAGACCAGAAAGTGGTTTACTTAAATTAAGATCTGCATTGAATTTATTCGCTAATATAAGACCAGTAAAAATAAGAAGATCCCTTTTTGACTCAAGTTCCTTAAAAAAAGAAATCATCGAAAATGTAGATTTAATTGTAGTAAGAGAATTAATAGGTGGAATATATTTTGGACAGCCTAGAGGACAAATTACTAACACTAAAACAAAAAAAGCCTTCAATACGATGGTTTATGACTCAAATGAAATAGAAAGGATTACAGAAGTTGCGATTAAAATAGCAAATCAAAGAAATAAAAAAATATGTTCAGTAGATAAATCAAACGTACTTGAAGTAAGCCAATTATGGAGAGATACAGTTTCATTAGTCGCTTCAAATTATAAAGGTTTAAATTTAAGTAATATGTATGTTGATAATGCCGCCATGCAACTCGTAAAGGATCCAAGCCAATTTGATGTAATTTTAACTAGCAATTTATTCGGTGATATTTTAAGTGACTTAGCTGCAATGATAACTGGCTCAATTGGAATGCTTCCATCAGCATCTTTAAGCAATTCAGGTCCTGGAGTCTTTGAACCAGTTCATGGTTCTGCTCCTGATATAGCTGGTAAAAATATTGCTAATCCTATTGCTATGGCATTATCAACTTCAATGATGTTTAAAATTGGTCTCAATGAGTCAGAGGCTGCAGATGATATAGAAATAGCTATTGATAATGTTTTATCACAAGGATATAGAACATCAGATTTAGATAATGGTAATTGCGAAGTTCTTTCTTGTAGTGAGATTGGAGAAAAAATTATTCAAGAAATTTGAATAAAAAATTAATAAATTAAAAAATATCTTTAACTTGAACAAAAAGTTGGCATATGACCTGTCAGAATCAAAAAGATATTGTTTTAATTAAATGTCTAAACGTCATCCAGTAGTTGCTGTAACAGGATCATCAGGTGCAGGAACAAGTACAGTAAAAAGAGCATTTGAGCATATTTTTGCAAGAGAAGATATAGTTCCAGCTGTTGTAGAAGGTGATAGTTATCACAGGTTTGAAAGAATGCCTATGAAAAAAGCTATGGCAGAAGCACTCTCAAAAGGGGAAAATTTCTCTCACTTCGGACCAGAAGCAAATCTTTTTGACAAATTAGAAGAACTTTTTAAAATTTATGGTGAATCAGGTGGAGGAAAAAAAAGATATTATCTTCACAGCCCCGAAGAAGCACAGGAACATAATTCAAGACTAGGGACATCATTAGAACCAGGTCAATTCACACCATGGGAAGATATTCCAAATGGAACAGATGTTCTTTTCTATGAAGGTTTACATGGTGGTGTTGAGGGAGAAGGATACAATGTTTCCTCCTATGCAGACTTACTTGTTGGTGTTGTACCTATTACAAACTTAGAGTGGATACAAAAAATACATCGGGATAATGCGGAGAGAGGTTATTCAGCAGAAACCATAGTTGATACCATTTTGAGAAGAATGCCAGACTACATAAATCATATTTGTCCACAATTTAGTAAAACGGATATAAATTTTCAGAGAATCCCTACTATTGATACCTCTAATCCCTTTATATGTAGAAATATTCCAACACCAGATGAAAGTTTTGTAATAATACATTTTAGAAAAGGGGCAAGAGAAAAATGGGGAATTGACTTTCAATACCTTTTGGGAATGATTCATGATTCATTCATGTCAAGTCCAACGAGCATTGTTGTTAATGGAGGAAAAATGGGATTTGCCATGGAATTAATCCTAACTCCCATAATCCATAAAATGATTGAAGAAAAGAAACATTCATAGAAAATTTTTAAATTCCTAATTCCTAAAGACTTAAAAATAATTTTTGAAGGCAGAATTTTAAAAAAGTAAACTTCTTTTGGTATTTGTAAAACTTAACTAAAAAAGAATTTCAAATATTTATATATCTTCCTTGATAAAAGGGCCTTAATTAGATTTAAATGGAACTAAACAGAAAATATTGTGTCTTTAATTGACTGGTTTGCCGCAAGGAGAAAAGATCAATTTGTTGGGAAGGTTTCTCAAGATCCTGAGGAAAGTGATGGTCTTTGGGTTAAATGTTCAGAATGTGGGCAAGTTGCTTATAGAAAAGATTTAATTTCAAATTTTAATGTGTGCGGTAATTGTAACCATCATAATAGGATTAATAGCGATGAAAGAATTAAAATAATCGCTGACAAAGATTCATTTAAAGAGTTTGATGGTTCATTAAGTCCTACTGATCCATTACAATTTAAGGATAGGAGATCTTATTCAGAACGCATAAAGGAGAGTCAAGAAGGGACTGGCCTCAAAGATGGAGTAATAACAGGTTTATGTTCCATTAATTCAATGCCTTTGGCATTAGCAGTTATGGATTTTAGATTTATGGGAGGATCAATGGGTTCCGTAGTAGGAGAAAAGATTACTAGAATTATTGAAAGAGCAACAATTAAAAACTATCCAATTTTAATTGTTTGTGCCTCTGGTGGAGCAAGAATGCAAGAAGGAATGTTAAGCCTTATGCAAATGGCAAAAATATCAGGCGCACTAAAAAAACATAGAGCTAAAAATCTTCTTTACATGCCTTTATTAACTCATCCAACTACGGGGGGAGTTACTGCTAGTTTTGCGATGTTAGGAGATTTAATATTAGCAGAACCAAAAGCTCTTATTGGGTTTGCCGGGAGAAGAGTAATAGAACAAACTTTAAGAGAAAAATTACCTGACAATTTTCAAACAGCGGAATATCTTTTAGAACATGGATTTGTTGATGCAATAGTAAATAGAAAGGAACTTAAGAGTACTCTGACAAAAATTTTAAAAATCCATGGTGTAAAAAAACTTGTTGAATCAAATTAAAAAGATGAAAAAAATTTTTAAATTTTTTTCTTTATGTTTTGTCTTTTTAATTCTAATTTTTAATTACTCTGAATTTGCATATGCTGTTAGTAATGTAGATTGGGTACTTTTAAAAGAAAATAATGATGGTAAGGAATGGATTGATATGGGAAGTATTAAGGAAACAAATGCTGGAGAAATAACAGTTTTAACAAAGTTCCTTAAAAATCCTAAAGAACCAAGTGAGAAAGAAGAATTATCTCTTTATGTTATGAGAATTAATTGTAATGATAAAACATTTAAAGATACTTCAATTAATGGGATCCCACAGTTCGGTTCAAAGTGGCAAACTTCAAATAATGATGAGCTTATTGATGTTGTTATTGAAAAAGGTTGTTCTGAAAGAATAAATTAATGACTAAAATTAATATTTCACGAAAATTAAGAATCGCAATTGCTGGCTTAGGCTTTGGAAAAAAAATTCATTTGGAAGCTTTAAAAGAATCAGATTACTTAATTCCAACTGCAATTTATCATTATAAAAAAGAAAAAGGACCATCATTAGAGAAAGAAACCGGTTTAAATTTTTACCATAATTGGGAAAAATTAGTTAAATCTAAAGATATCGACGGTATAATAATTGCTACATCTCCTGAATCAAGATTTAAATTAGCAAAGGAAGCACTAGAAAATAATAAACATCTCTTATTAGAAAAACCTGTTGCCTTAACTTCCGAAGAAATTGAAGAACTCCAAAGAATATCCTTAATTAATAATTTGAGTGTTTGCGTAGATTTTGAATATAGAGCAGTGCCTCTTTTTCTACAAACCAAGAAAATAATTGATGAGAATATTTTAGGTAAAATTTATTTAATTAAGCTTGATTGGCTAATGGGCAGTAGATCTGATCCTAAGAGAGCCTGGAACTGGTATTCATTAAAAGAAAAAGGGGGAGGAGTAATTGGAGCTTTGGGAACTCATGCATTCGACATGTTGAACTGGTTTTTTGGAGAATCGATAAAGGTATCTGGAAAAGTATCAACATCAATCAAAGAAAGATCTTTGCCTAATTCCTCCAAGAAATTGGAAGTAACAAGTGAAGATATTTGTATAGCTAACCTTGAAATAACTAATTACGATAGCGCTCTTATACCATGTCAGGTTTCATTATCCTCGATTTCAAAAAATGGAAGAGGATTTAGTTTGGAAGTGTACGGAAGTGAAGGGTCACTTTTCCTTAAGAGTGAGAACCAAAAAGATTACGTTCATGGTTTTAATTTAAAAATTTCAAACAAAGAGGATAAAACATATAATTTGCCTGCTGATCCTCTCTACAATTTTGAAAAAACCTGGTCGGATGGAAGAATTGCACCTGTTAAGAGAATTCACAATTTATGGGCTGAGAGTATCAATAATCAAACACCGGTAATCCCTGGATTATCTGAGGGACTTACTAGTCAAAGAGTTTGTGAAGCAATAAGAAGATCCTCTGAGAGTGGTATTTCTATAAAGATTTAGCTTATTACATTGCTGAGTAACAATTATTACTCGATAAAGTATTGAATTGATTTTATTTTTTCTTCATATTCTGGAAAAATCAACTGAACTGAAATTTTAAAGAATGGCATTAAATTACTACAAAAAAGAGCTTAAAGAAAATGCTCAACATTTAGCTTCCAAAGGTAAAGGAATATTAGCTGTAGATGAATCAACTAAAACAGTAGGTAAACGATTAGCAGGTATTGGAGTAGAAAACACTGAAGAGAATAGAAAAGCATATAGAGGAATGCTTTTCACCACGGAAGGTCTTGGTAAATACATAAGTGGCGCAATTTTGTTTGAAGAAACACTTTTTCAGAACCATCAGGATGGGGAATCAATGGTGCAAAAGCTTAATGAGTTAGGAATCATACCAGGTATTAAAGTTGATAAAGGTTTAAATCCACTTCCAGGTGGTGGAAACGTAGAAACATTTTGTTCTGGTCTAGATGGATTAGTTGAAAGAGCAGCAAAATACTACGAGCAAGGAGCAAGATTCGCAAAATGGAGGGCAGTTTTACAAATAACAGAAGATGGTTGCCCATCAAAATTATCAATACAAGAAAACGCTTGGGGATTAGCAAGATATGCTAGATCAGTTCAGGAATCAGGATTAGTACCAATAATTGAACCAGAAATTTTAATGGATGGTGATCATACTATTGAGAAAACTGCCGAAGTTCAAGAAGAAGTTATTAAGCAGGTATACATAGCTTGTCAGGCTAATGGAGTTTTCCTTGAAGGAACACTCTTAAAACCTTCAATGACTGTTAATGGGGCTGAGTGCCCAACAAAAGCTGATCCTATGAAGGTCGCTGAAATGACAATAAGAACAATGGAAAGATGCGTACCCGCATCAGTTCCTGGAATTGTTTTTCTGTCTGGAGGTTTAAGCGAAGAAGCTGCTTCAGTTTATTTAAATAACATGAATACTCTTTATAGAAAAGCTTTATGGAACGTTTCATTCTCCTATGGACGAGCTTTACAGCATTCATGTTTAAAGGCATGGAAAGGAAGCGAAACAGAAGCCGGGCAAAAAGCTTTAATTGCTAGAGCTCAGGCTAACTCTGAAGCTTCAAAAGGTTCATATGTAGCAGGATCTCAACCATCATCTGATGAGCAATTATTTGTTGCTGGCTATACTTACTAAAAAAAGAAAAAAGAAAATATACACTTAGGTATTTAAATAGTTTCATATTTTTAGTGATTTGTATATCTAATGACGTGACATTTGATACCTCTATATATTAAACTCTCGGAACATATTGCTTATTTTTTTCTTAAGCATCTAATTAATTTTTAATTATGGCCCTCGTTCCACTGAGACTACTTTTAGATCACGCAGCCGAGAATGGTTACGGCATACCAGCTTTTAACGTAAATAATCTTGAACAAGTTCAAGCAATTATGGAGGCTGCTTACGAAACTGATAGCCCTGTAATTCTACAAGCTTCAAGAGGAGCAAGAAATTATGCTGGAGAAATTTTCCTTCGTCACTTGATCCTTGCCGCAACAGAAACTTATCCAAATATTCCAGTTGTAATGCATCAAGATCATGGTAATGAGCCATCAACTTGTTATTCAGCAGCTATTAATGGTTTTACATCAGTAATGATGGACGGATCTTTAGAGGCAGATGCAAAAACACCCGCAAGTTATGAATATAATGTCGCAGTAACAAAAAAGGTAGTAGATTTCGCTCATTCAGTGGGGGTTAGTGTTGAGGGTGAATTAGGTTGCTTAGGATCTTTAGAGACAGGGAAAGGTGAAGCTGAAGATGGTCATGGATTTGAAGGTGAACTTTCAACAGATATGCTTTTAACTGATCCTGAAGAAGCTGCAGACTTTGTAGCGAAAACTAAAGTTGATGCTTTAGCTATAGCAATAGGAACAAGTCATGGGGCATATAAATTCACAAGAAAGCCAACAGGAGAGGTTCTTGCTATAAGCAGAATTGCTGAGATCCATAAAGCCCTACCAAATACTCATCTTGTAATGCATGGGTCAAGTTCAGTTCCTCAAGAATGGTTAGATATCATAAATAAATATGGTGGAGAAATTCCACAGACATACGGTGTACCTGTAGAAGAAATTCAAGAGGGAATTAGAAACGGGGTAAGGAAAGTAAATATTGATACTGATAATAGACTTGCATTTACAGCAGCAGTTAGAGAAGCTGCTTTTGCTGACACAGCCAACTTCGACCCAAGACATTTTAATAAACCTGCCAGAAAATACATGAAGCAAGTTTGTCTAGATAGATATAAGCAATTCTGGTGCGAAGGTCAGGCAAGTAAGATCAAACAAAGCAGCACAAATTATTACGCTGATCTTTATGCCAAAGGAAACTTAGATCCAAAAGTGAAAGCAGCAGTTTAATATTTAAGCATAGATAAAATAAAAAAAGACCTCAATATTCGAGGTCTTTTTTTTATTGGGTAATTAAAGACTTCAAAGTATAAAGACCATCTATTCCGCCAATAGATTCATCACAAGCTCTTTCAGGATGAGGCATTAATCCTAAAACATTTCCTTTTTCATTAGTTATACCTGCTATGTCAGAGGTAGAACCATTAGGATTAGTTTTGTATTTCAATGCAATTAAATCATTATCAGTAAGTTTTTTAAGTGTATCTTGATCGCAATGATAACGACCTTCTCCATGAGCTATTGGTAATTTTATATTTTGTGTTTCGTTTAACTTTTGAAACCAACCTCCTTTCGAAGTGATCACATTCAAGTCAACATCATCACAAATGAAATTAAGATTTTTATTAGCAACAAGTGCTCCCGGAAGAAAACCTGATTCAGTTAAAATCTGAAACCCATTACATATTCCTAATACACGTCTTCCGCTTTTAACAAAGTCATGTAAAGAGTTTATTAATGGAGAGAATCTTGCTATTGCACCACATCTTAAATAATCACCATAACTAAATCCTCCTGGCAAAACAATTGAATCAACATCATTCAAATCAGATGATTCATGCCATAAGAATTTTGTCTTAATGTCTAAACAACCCTCTAAAGCCCAGGAAACATCACGATCACAATTAGAACCTGGGAAAACGACAATACCAACAGTAAAAGTAGCCATTTATAATTTATTTATTGAATACTCATAGTCTTCAATGACTGTATTAGCAAATAATCGATCACATAATAATTCAATTTTTTCTTTAATATCTTCTTCATTACTTTCGATTTTAACTTCAATCATTTTTCCTATTCTTAAAGATTTAATTCCTGCAACTCCAAGTTTGCTTGAAGCAGACTTTATTGCCTCTCCTGCTGGATCAAGAACGGAAGGTCTTAACCTTATAAAAACTTTAACTTCAAATTGATCCAATTAAAAAAATATTTCTAATAGAAGAATAGTTTAAATTTAAATAAAAAAGTACTTTTAATTAATAAACAAATATTTTTATCATTAAAAACAAAAAGATTTAATTAAACGTTTATATAACCCTTACCAAAACATTCTAAACAAGTTCTTCTTGAGTTTTCGGGAGTTTTAAAATTACCTGACCCAGCACATTTAGAACAAATAAATTTAAAACAAGGAATTGAATCTTCAGTAAGGATACTAGCTTTAAAAGCAATTTTTGAATCTTCCATTTTCAATTTTGAAATCAATGAAATTTTTCCAGAAACTACTATAAAATTAAATGATTATTTATGGACGTTTAAAACCTTAAATTTCTCTTTAATTTTTTTTATAAATTTCTTAATTGATTCGTTATCAAAGGAAATTATGACTAATTCAAGTCCCCCACTTTCAATTGGTCTCCAACAATTAAGAGGTGCTTCTTCATACCATGTATTTATTTTTTTTCCAACTATTTGTATTTGCAAAGGCAAAGATTTATTTGGAATCCATATACGTCCTTTTATTCGAAGAATATTAATTTCACTTAAAACATTTACTATCTCTTTCTCAAATTCTTTTTTGTCAAGAAAATAATTTAACTTTACCGAATCAGAGACAAGTTCAACGTGATTATGATCATGTTCTTCAGAAATAAATTTTTTATAATTATCCTTTTTTAAATCAATATCAAATATATATTTTAAATCAATTTTGCCATTAAAGGATTTAAGAATAGGAACAGTTGAATTAAACTTTTCTTTGATTGTATTTTTGATAGATTTAAATTCTTTTTCATTTAAAACATCTGCTCTAGATATTAGAACGATATCAGAAACCTCTAACTGTTCTTCAAAGAGTTCGTCAATGGATGCATTATGGTCAATCTTATTTAACTCATCGTACTGATTAGTTATTTCATTTAAATCATTTATTGGAGAGCCCTTAAGCATTGACTCTCCATTGACTATGCAAATTACGAGATCAAGATATATTGATGACCTTATCTCAGGCCAATTGAGTGCTTGTATCAATGGAAATGGTAAGGCAAGTCCACTCGTCTCAATGATTATTGCTTCTATCTCAGGATTAAAATTTACAAGTGATTTTATCGAGGGAATAAAATCATCTTGAACGGTGCAACATAAACAACCATTATTTAATTCAATAATACAACCTTCATCAGAATCGTTACAGCCATTGCAGCTTTTAACCAAGTCACCATCAATCCCAACATCACCAAATTCGTTAATTATTAACCCAAATTTTTTATTGCTCTCTCTTAGTAAATATCTTAAAAAAGTAGTCTTTCCTGACCCAAGAAATCCAGAAATTACAATTACAGGTATTCTTTTATTCATAGTATGTTTTCTAACAACCAAGACTATATTCTGTACTTTCTCCTGTCGAACTATTAGTACCATTTGCTATTTCACATAATTCTTTTTGTTGTATTCGGCTAAGAACTGCATTAGTAAAATCTGCACCATCAATCTTAGCTCCTTCAAAATTACTTTCCATTAATAAAGCATTTGTAAAATTCACATCTGTAAGATCTGCGTCTGTAAAATCTGTTGCATATGCTAAAGCGTCACTAAGGTTAGCTCCAGTCATAGTTGCGTTTTGTAATTTACTATTATTAAAAACTGCGCCCTCCAAGTTACTTTGACTAAAATCAAATCCATTTAAATTGAACTTTACAAATTCATTACCACTAAGATCTTGACCATGCATATCTTCCTCTAAATCAAGGTCTTGCTGGTTTCTTATTTCTGGAGGTCGTTTAGCCCAAGCAGAATTTACAAAATTAAAAAATAGGATCCCGATAAAAAATATAGTTATTAAAGCATTCTTAAGGGAAGGAAAACTAATTGATTTAATCATAATAAAAATGTATTTTAGATCTAGGGTTTTAAAGTTTGTATTATCATCTTAAAGGAAAATATATGGCAATGTCACTAAAGGTTATTGTTCCTCCTCATCCATTAATAAAACATTGGCTTTCAATTTTAAGAGAGAAAAATACTCCTAATATTTTATATTCAACTGGCTATGAACAATTAGGAAAATGGCTAACTTATGAAGCGTTAAGAGATTGGCTTCCATATAAAAAAGAGTCGATAAAAACAGATAATGGAGAGGCAGAAGGTGTGTTTATAAATAATGATTATCCAATAAAAGTAATAGCGATAATGCCTGAAGGATTATCCCTATGGTACGGGGCAAAAGAAGTGATCCCAAATTCAACTCTTTTGTTAGGAGAATTACCAACAGAAATCGAAGAAAATGTAGGTGTTATGGTTTATTCAGATCAAATAAAGATGAAATCAAATCCAATTGAAACTCTTATTAACTTAAAAAATTTAGGGGTTGAATCTAATAGGATTTTATTAATATCATCCATTTGCAGCAATAAAGGACTAAATGAAATAGCAAAGATATTTCCTCAACAAGTTATATATACATCTTGTATTGATGAAGAAGACGAAAATTCAAATTTGTTGAAGCCCGGAATTGGAAACCCTTTATTGCGTTTGAGTACTAAATTTTCAGATAAGAACTAAGATATAATATAAATAGAAATTAATTACCAATGTCTGAATATAGAGATTCGTCTTCAAATAATTTTTTATCTTTAATAAGTGGGGCTTTTATCGGAGCCGCAGGTTTGGCATGGTGGTTAATCTCCGAAGCAGATAAAAGAAAAGAAGAAAAGAAACAAAAAGCAATGATGTATTCATCTAGAATTCAAGATGGTTCAGAGGCTACTGACACTAACGAAAACATTAAAGACCTTGAAGGGGATAAATTAGAGCAGAAAGTTGAAGAGCTTAATTCTGCAATTGCTGATGTAAGGAGGCAACTTGAGGAGTTAGGACAATAAAATAAAAAAGGTTCTCAAATCATATGAATAAATTAAGATCATCTGCAATAACTCAAGGTGTCCAAAGATCTCCCAACAGATCAATGTTAAGAGCTGTTGGTTTTAGTGATGAAGATTTTACTAAACCTATTATTGGAGTTGCTAACGGATTTAGTACTATCACACCATGCAATATGGGGTTAAACAAATTGGCTCTAAAAGCTGAAGAGTCAATAAGAGAAGCAGGAGGAATGCCTCAGATGTTCGGAACCATTACCGTAAGTGATGGAATCTCTATGGGAACAGAGGGAATGAAATATTCCCTAGTTTCAAGAGAGGTTATAGCTGATTCAATCGAAACAGCATGTAATGCGCAAAGTATGGACGGAGTTTTAGCTATTGGAGGTTGTGATAAAAATATGCCAGGAGCAATGATTGCAATTGCAAGAATGAATATCCCATCCATATTTATTTATGGAGGAACAATAAAACCTGGTAAATTAAACGGTGAAGATCTTACCGTTGTCAGTGCATTTGAAGCTGTTGGGCAATTAACTTCTGGGAAAATAAATGAGAAGAGATTAATTGAGGTTGAAAAAAATTGTATCCCAGGAGCTGGAAGTTGTGGAGGAATGTTTACAGCTAACACCATGTCTGCCGTTATAGAAGTCTTGGGTTTAAGTCTTCCTTATAGTTCAACAATGGCAGCTGAAGATTATGAGAAGGAAGTTAGCGCTGAAAAAAGTGCTGAAATATTAGTTGATGCAATTAGAAAAGACATTCGACCTTTAACTCTCATGACTAAAGAATCATTTGAGAATGCAATATCTGTCATTATGGCAATTGGAGGTTCAACTAATGCCGTTCTCCATATATTAGCAATAGCAAATACAGCAGGTATAGATATAAATATTGATGATTTCGAAAGAATAAGACAAAAAGTACCTGTAATTTGCGACTTAAAACCCAGCGGTAAATACGTAACAGTCGATCTTCATAAGGCAGGTGGAATCCCACAAGTTATGAAAATACTTCTAAACGCAGGTTTGATACATGGTAATTGTAGAAACATAGAGGATAAAACAATAGTTGAATCCTTAAAAGATATTCCAGATAAACCTCCAGAGAATCAGGATGTCATTCGAGATATTGATAATCCGCTTTATAAAAAAGGTCACTTAGCGATTCTAAAAGGTAACTTAGCCTCGGAAGGTTGTGTAGCCAAAATTAGTGGAATAAAGAATCCAGTATTAAAAGGACCTGCTCGCATTTTTGAGAGTGAGGAGGATTGTCTCAAATCAATTTTGAATAATAATATTAAAGCTGGTAATGTTGTTGTTATAAGAAATGAAGGTCCTGTGGGCGGACCAGGGATGAGAGAAATGTTGGCACCAACATCCGCAATTGTTGGGCAAGGACTTGGTGAAAAAGTAGCTCTAATAACTGATGGTAGATTTAGTGGAGGCACCTATGGCCTAGTTGTTGGCCATATTGCACCAGAGGCAGCAGTAGGAGGAAATATAGCGTTAATAAAAGAAGGCGATTTAATAACTGTTGATGCGACAAACCAATTAATAGAAGTTGAACTATCTGATGAGGAATTAGAAATGAGAAGAAGTAACTGGGAAAAGCCTAGTAAAAAATATAAAAAAGGAGTTCTTTCTAAATATTCAAGAATTGTTAGCACCTCAAGCCTAGGAGCTGTTACAGATTTGGAAGAATAATCTCCTAATAAACTGTTCTAAGTAATAAAAATTTTAATCCTCGTAGCAAGGTTCTCCAATCTTGAACTATATTTTGGTGGAGAGCATTTTTTGCCATCACTACTATTCATCCATATTGTTTTTACACCACTCCATAAAATAGGTTCCTCAGGAAAATTCAGCTTTGAAATAACTAAAACTAATTCACTATTTGATTTGAAAAGTTCCAACTCAAGATCATAAATATCCAATCTTTTCCCTTCATTATCTCTACATAAAATATTTACAGTTAAATCAATATCCACATTATCTCTTTCATATTCCCCATTAATCTTTACGACTGAGTGCAGAAAAGGTTTATTTGTTAGATCTGCAGACTTAGCAATTAAAGTATTAAATTTTTCGTCAAAATCTTCAAAGAACACTGATTGATTTTATTAAAATTTTTATTGGACCCGATTTGAATCCATCATTAAGTAGACCATCATCTCCAAATTTTGAATGTAGCAGTTGTAATCTCTTAATTTTTGATGGTTTGAATTTGAAAGGGAAACGGACCTTATTAGCTCTTACTGATGGATTAAGAGAATTAAAAGGAATTTCTATCTTAGTTGTTCCAAATTTCTTAGTAGGAAATGATTTTATCCATCTCAGTCCACCAGGAATAAATTCTGTTAGGCCAAGGATGTCATCTGCACATGCGACTGCAAATTTAAAGGTTCTTCCTTGACCATCTATTTTTAATTCAAAAGATTGATACTCGTTAATATCTAATGAAGGTTTATATATCGATGATCTACAGCTAACAAAGCCTCCAGCTTTCTCTATGATATTTCCCTTTAATAGCAACCCAGAATTTGTATTTTCGCAATAAGCTGAACTTGAACCACCCATAACAGTATCATTTAAGGTTTTCCATCCTTCAAACTCTTTTTTCTGGAATAAAACTTTTTTATTACTCATTAATTAGTTTAGAACTAATATAGACTTTAACTAAATTGATAATTCATTTGAAGATTCTTCATCGCAAAATATTGATATCTGGTTACTTGATTTAATTAGTTTAGAAGGAGTCCTTTCTTGAGATTCATCTTTATCCAATAACCTTTGGAGTGCTAATTGTTTAGAAGCTCCACTAACTAAAAATATTATATTTGAAGAAGCAGAGAGTACTTTAGGTGTTAGAGAAATTCTTTTAAGCCCCTTACCCTCATTAAAAATCACTAAATCATCAGCATTATTATCTTTCTGATATGGAAATAATGAAGCGGTATGACCATCATCTCCAAGGCCTAATAAAGTTAAGTCGAAAGATGGAGATTTACCATTACATTTTTCATTTAATTTAGAAATTAATAAATTTTTAGAGATATTATCATCAACTTTTTTATCACTAAAAATCTCATAAAAGAAGGCTTTAGAACCATATTTAGTTAGCAATGAATTCTTTAACATCAGAGAGTTACTTAATTCAGATTTTGGATCAACACACCTCTCATCACCTAAAAAAATATCAACTTTCTCCCATTCAATATCTCTTTCTGATAGTAATTGATATACAGACTTAGGAGTTGAACCACCACTTACACAAAATTGAAATCTGTCTTTAATTTTTAATGTTTGAACAATTAGATTTTCTATAAAATTAGAGACATTAGAAAAGAGTTCAAGTTTATCTTTATATATGTGAAGTTTGTATCCACCATAAGATTGTTCAATCATTTCATCCATTCAGTATGAAAACTTCCTTCCTTATCAACTCTTTCGTAAGTATGTGAGCCAAAACAATCTCTCATGGCTTGAACTAAATTCTGAGGGAGTCTGTTTGTTCTATAACTATTTAAATAATCTAAAGTGCTTGATAAACAAGGCACTGGAATACCAGCCTTAGTTGAAGAAGAAACGACACTTGATAAATTATCAATTCTTGTAGAAATTTCATTGTTGAACCAATCATCAAAAATTAGATTCTTCAAATTTGGATCTTTTTGATATGCATCTTGAATATTTTTTAATAATTTTGATCTAATAATGCAACCACCTTTCCATATTTGAGCAATAGATGGCATATTTAGCTCGTAATTATAAACTGATGAAGCTTCACTTAATATATCCATCCCTTGAGCGTAACTAGCAATAGTAGCAAGAACGACTGCATCAAACAAAGGTTTCATACCATTAGAAATTTCTCCTAAATCAAAATCTTCAATAGCTTCCATCGGAATTGTTTTCTCGATTTCACTACGTTGAACCTTAAGGGAACTCATAACCCTTGCATTTAATGAAGCATAAATAGTGGGAACTGATATACCAAGTTCTAAGGCACTAACAACAGTCCACAATCCAGTACCTTTTTGGCCAGCTTTATCCAATATTTTTTCCACAACATCTTCGCCTGTTAGTTCATCTTTGGTGTTTAAACATATCTGCGTTATTTCTACAAGATAAGATGCCAATTCATCAGTATTATTCCAAAGACCAAAAACCTCTGCCATTTGTGATCCATTCATATTTTTGACTCTTTTCATAAGGTCATAAGCTTCTGCAAGAATTTGCTCAATGCCATATTCAATACCATTGTGAACAGTTTTAACGAAATGGCCTGAACCACCGGGTCCAACATAAGCAACACAAGGACCGTCTTCCACTTTCGCAGCCATTTTAGTCAATAAACTTTCTATGGCGTCATAAGAGGCTTTAGTTCCTCCAGGCATCATGCTTGGCCCCTCCAAGGCTCCTTTGGCCCCTCCAGAGACACCCATTCCTATATATCCAAAGCTTTTACTTTCAAGAGTCGCAACTCTTCTTTCAGTATCTTTAAACTGAGAATTACCTCCATCAATTAATAAATCACCTTCTTCAAGATATTCAGAAATATTATCAATAACAGCATCTGTAGCTGCCCCGGCTTTAACCATCATTAAAATTCTTCTTGGTCTCTCAAGCTTATTCACAAATTCTTGAAGTGTTTTAGCACCTTCTACATTCTTTCCTAAACCTCTACCTTCTAAGAATTCTTGAGTTTTTAAATAGGTTCTGTTAAAAACTACACTAGAAAATCCATTTCTTTCTGCATTAAGAACTAAATTCTCCCCCATAACTCCAAGACCGATTAAACCAAAATGTGCCTTGGACATAAAAAATAAAAAATGAGATAATTATATATTGCATGCAACTTAGAGAAATTGCTTAAAAAACATTACTTATGTCAGCGAAAAATGATCGAAAAACTAAATTAAATAATTATTCCGTTAGCAATAGTTGCATTTTTAACTACTACAACGATTCCATTTCTTATATAAAATCCAAGCTCTGGTTTATCTGCCTCTTCAACTCTATCTTTATTAACTATCACCACATTATTTCCAATTCTGGCATTCTTATCTAGGATTGCTCTTTTAATAGTTGAGCCTTCGCCAACTCCAAGAGGAGTACCACCACCTTTTCTTAATTCAATCCTTTCCTCTGGTGATTCAAAGAAATCGGCACCCATGACTAGGGTATCTTCAATAATAGAATCGCTTTCAATTCTGCTCCTAACGCCTAAGACACAATGCAAAATGCTACAGGATTTCAAAATTGTTCCCTCACAAACTATTGAATCAGTTATTTGAGCATCTACAAGTTTTGAGGGGGGAAGGTATCTAGGTCTTGTGTATATTGGAAATTTTTCATCATAAAAACTAAATGGCGGTTTTGGTTGTTGAGTTAATGCTAAGTTCGATTCAAAAAATGCTCCTATAGTTCCAATATCTTCCCAGTAATCATCAAAAACATAACTTTTTAAAGTATCTCCTCTACCTAACGCCTCAGGGATTATATCTTTACCAAAATCTGTATAATTAGGAAATTTATTTAAGAGATCAAAAAGAGTCTTTCTACTAAAAACATATATTCCCATAGAGGCAAGATACGGTTTCTCTGATGCCGATTCCTTGGTTAATCCGAACTTAGAGGTATCAACCGCCATTGATTTTAATTTCTCACCAGTTGGCTTTTCACTAAATTCTTTAATATTACCCAAATCATCTGTTCTCATAAGCCCAAAACCTTCAGCCTGAGATTCATCAACAGGTAAGGCAGCTACTGTTAAATCAGCTTTATTATCTCTATGGTGTTGAACAAATAAACTATAGTCCATTCTATAGAGCTGATCACCAGACAATATTAAATATTCGTCCACATCCCACTCTTGAAACAACCATTGATATTTTCTTACTGCATCAGCAGTACCTTCAAACCACTTTGGACTATCAGGAGTTTGCTGAGCAGCTAGTACCTCCACAAATCCTTGCCCAAAAGGAGCACTTAAATTGTAGGTTCTACCAATATGTCTGTTAAGAGAAGCACTATTAAACTGAGTTAAAACGTACATTTTATTAATCCCAGAATTAATACAATTACTAATTGGGATATCAATTAAACGATATTTACCTGCTAAAGGAACTGCAGGTTTAGCCCTCATTTTTGTTAAGGGATAAAGCCTAGAACCTTTTCCTCCTCCGAGGATGATTGCCAACACACGCTTCATTCAATTTAATGGAGGTATACTCAACTATTAAAATTAACTGATTATGTGCAAATTTAAAAATGGAAATGGCCACTTTACAAAGGTATTTAGAAAAATCTAATGAAAAACTTAATATAAAGTCAGTTATTTTTAAAAATTTTATTCATCATCTACCAAAGAAAACAATTTTTCAACGATTTTTAATGATGCTTGTCTTTCATCTCTTGACTGAGGACTTCTCAATTTAGTGACTGGTGTGTGAAGAATCTTATTAATAATCCCTTTAGTTAAAGCCTCTACAACTTTCCTTTCTCGAGCAGAAAAATCAGGTCCCATTCTACTTAGTGCTTTTTGTAACTCTTCTTTTCTTATTAACTCCAAATCAGATCTTAATTTATTTATTACTGGAACTGCTTCCAAACTAGCCCACCACTCCAAAAAAATGATTCTTTCATCTTTAACTAAAGATTCAGCCTCTTTTGCTATTTTTTGTCTAAATTCTTGATTTCTTGAAACAACTTCTTCCAAGTCATCTACATCAAAAGACTCTATAGAGGCATGATGTTTAACATCATTTGATATATTTCTTGGAACACCTATATCAATAAATTTAAGTTTGTTATTTAAACTAATATTTTCAACTCTTGCTAAATCAATAAAAGGTTTTTCAGAGGCAGTACTAGTAAAGACAAGAGAGGATAAAGATATATTTTGATCCAATTCATTTAAACTCTTGCAATTTATTTCAAGATCTGGGAAATCTCCTGCAAGATTAACGGCTCTATCAATATTTCTATTTAAAAGAGTGAGCTTATTACATCCTTTTGATTTCAAATGAGTTATTAAAAGTCTACTCATCCTTCCAGCTCCAACGACAAGAACTTTTTCAGATTTCAAACTAACGAGCCCATCAACACCATGATCCTGTCCAATTTTTAATTGAGCGAGTTCAACAGCGGCTGAGCTAATTGATACAGCGCCAGTTCCTAAATTAGTTTCAGATCTAACTTTCTTCCCGGCACTAACTGATTGACTTAATAACCTATTAAGAATTGGACCGGTAGATTGATTCTCCTGACCTATTCTCATCATTTTTTTAACTTGCGAGAGTATTTGACCTTCGCCCAAAACGAGGCTATCTAATCCAGCTGAGACTTTCATTAAATGTAAAACAGCTTCTTCTTGTCTAAAGTCAAAAAGATGAGGATTTAGGTCTTCAAAATTTACGCTCGAGTAATCTGTTAAAAATTCTTTAATTGAGGAAATTCCAATGAGTTTGTCTTTTACTAGAGCATATATTTCTAACCTGTTACAAGTACTTAAAATAGAAACTTCTAAAATATCGGAGAATGCCCGCAAAGTTGTTAATGATTCTGCAATCAAGTGATCTGGAATACTTAACTTCTCACGCACTTCGACAGGTGCCGTGCGATGACTTAGTCCGACGACAACAATATGCATAAAATTAAATTGAAATATTAAAGGCTAATACTTTTAGCACCATCTTTCATGTGTATTGTATTTGTAAATCGACAAGTGCTATCCAATGTACTTATTACAAGGCTACTGGTTCTAGTACAGTCTTTTTCAAATTTGACTCCATCAAATAATAATCCATCAGTAATTCCACTTCCCGCAAAGATCACATTTTCTCCTGATGCAAGTTCATTGGCCTCATAGATTTTGTCAATATCAGTAATTCCCATTTCATTTAAACGTTTTATATTTCCTTCTTTTGTATAGTCAGCCCATTCAGAAGTTTGCGCAATTGCAGGGTCATAAACTAACTGACCTTGAAAATGTCCACCAAGAGCTCTCATTGCAGCGGCAGATATAACACCTTCTGGAGCTGCTCCAATACCCATTAAGCAATGAGTCCCTGTACCAGCAAATCCGCAAGCAATTGCAGCTTGAACGTCTCCATCAGAAATTGGTTGAATTTTTGCTCCACATTCTCGAATCTCCTTGATCAAACCTTTATGTCTTGCTCTATCCATAACTACTACAGTAAGTTCATCAATCGCTAGATCTAAGCAATTACTTAAAATTTTTAAATTCTCAGTAGCTGAATTCCTTATATCTACCTTTCCTTTTGCCGCTGGAGGTGCTGCCAATTTATTCATATAAAAATCAGGTGCATTGAAAAGCCCCCCAGTGTCGGAAGCAGCTAATACTGCCATGGATCCTCGTTGGTTGTTAGCACATAAATTAGTTCCTTCACAAGGGTCTACAGCAAAGTCAACCCCTGGACCGTTTCCACTACCTACCTCTTCCCCTATATATAACATTGGTGCTTCGTCACGTTCACCTTCACCTATTACAATTTTTCCTTTCATCTCAATTTTGCCCATACGCAACCTCATTGCTTCAACAGCAGCTGCATCAGCTTCGTCTTTCTGACCTAAACCTGTAAGTTTTGCTGATGCGATTGCGGCTTGCTCGACTACTTCGAGAATTTCTTGAATTAAAGTTTGATTCACAATTAAATTTTAAAAGATTTTCTAAGAGGTTTAAAACATACTCTCATAAAAAATGCCTTTTTTATAAGAATTAATTTGCTTATTAGTTTTTTTTAACTCTTTGCAGGTGTTACTTTATCAGGCCGTGACTTGAAATTAGGAATAAGCAACCAAATATAGTATCTTTATTAAATATTTTAAAAATAAAATGCCCGAAACTAACTCTAAAAATTCAGTAGGTGTTAATCGACCAATTCAAATAATTCCTTCCGTACTACCGGCAGACTGGGCCAATATGGGGGCATGCGTTAAAGATCTTGAAGAAGCAGGTGTAGACCGTATTCAATTTGATGTCATGGATGGAAATTTTGTACCAAATCTGACATTTGGTCCTGAAATGATTGCTGCATGTAGAAAATATTGCGAAGTTCCTTTTGAGACTCAATTAATGGTAAGCCAATATAATTGTGAGACCATGCTTGAGGCATATGTAAAAGCTACCAAAGGTCCTAATGGAGAGCCTGGAGTTGTCATAGCTCATGCTGAAGCTAATATTCACCTTCATAGAGTTCTTGGAAAGATAAGAGATCTTGGAGGATCACCATCGGTTGCATTAAATCCTCATACGCCATTTGAAATGATTGAAAACATTATGGATATGGTTGATCATGTCCTAGTAATGACCGTTAATCCAGGATTTGGTGGACAAGCTTACATACCAACAATGTTAAATAAAATAAGAAAAATTAGACACTTCGTAATTGAAAAGAATTTAAATGTAGATATTGAAGTTGATGGCGGAATAAAAGCAAATTGGACCATTTCGCAATGTGCAGAAGCTGGTGCTAATTGTTTTATTGCAGGAAGTGGGATGTTTGCTTATCCAACATTAAAAGAGGGTTGTGATGAATTAAGGTCAGTTGCTCTAGATGCGCAAAATGGAAAGATAATTTCAGAGCCTTAATAACTGGAATTTAAAACAAATTAAATATTCCAAATATCCAACCATAACTGTGCAAACCTACACCTAAGAAATTTACTCCGATGTAACATATTAATACGACAAAAAAGCCAGAAGTAGCAAGTAATGCTGGTCTTCTACCTTGCCAACCCCTACTTATTCTCATATGCAAATAGGCAGCATAAAATAACCAAGAAATGAAAGCCCAAGTCTCCTTAGGATCCCAACTCCACCAAGTTCCCCAAGCTTCATTAGCCCAGACAGCTCCAGTAATTAAGCCAAGAGTGAGAAGAACAAATCCTACTAATATAGATCGATAACTAAGAGTATCTAATTCCTCAGAATGAGAAAAATTTATAGGCTCAATGACATTGTTGGTCGAGTATGAATTAGATATTTTGAAACCGCCTACACCCATAGAACTACTTCTAAGTTGAAGAGGTTGACTATTATTGATAAAGAGTACAGAAGCTGATAGTAAAGAGCCCATGATAAGGGCGGCATAACTTAGCATGACTACGCTTACATGCATAATTAACCAACTTGATCTTAATGCTGGGACAAGATTAGATGAAACCTTTAAATCTTCAGGCAAAACAAAGCAAGCAAAAGCTATAGTGAAAAGTTCAATAGGTATTGCTATTGCCGGGATTATCGGAGTCGAGTATTCTTTCTCAATTAATAATTGACCTAAAGTTATGCCCCAAACTAAGAAATAAAGAGATTCATATAAATTACTTATTGGGAAATGTCCAGAGATTATCCATCTTGAGATAAGCTGTAAAGCTATAAAGAGATTAATTAAGATTGTAATTAGTCGCACATAAGAAGAAGATTTTTTATTAAATAACGCTATTAGAGAAATAGGCAAATTAATTAATAAAAAATAAAAAATTAAAATGCCTATAAAAGATACTGGATCGTAAATAAAATTTTTGATAAAACTATCAAATATCATCAGTGGTATATAAGGCTGTATTGGTTGACTTAATTATAAAATAAATAAAAAATTCACGCTTATCTAAAAAATATTTAATTTCTTAATTAAGTAATCAAAGTTGAAAATCATCCCCTAAATAAAACTTTTTTACTATTTGATTATTTGCTAGTTCATTTGATGATCCATGCGCTAAAATTTTTCCTTCACTTAAAACGTATGATTTATCAGTTATTAGTAGAGTCTCTCTTACATTATGGTCAGTGATAAGAATACCCATACCATTTTTACTAAGTTTAATAATAAGTTTTTTTAAATCATTTACAGCTAAGGGATCTATCCCTGCAAAAGGTTCATCCAAAAGTAAATATTTAGGTCCCGTTCTACCAACTGATAGAGCTCTTGCTATCTCACACCTTCTTCTCTCACCTCCTGACAATTGATAACCATAATTATCAACAACTTTATTTAAGTTGAATTCATTGATTATTTTTTCTCTTTTATTTCTTACTATTGCACCACTAGAAAATGAATTTTGTAAGGCCAAATCAACATTTTCTTTAACTGTAAGATCTCTAAAGATACTTGCTTCTTGAGTTAAATATCCTAATCCAAGTCTTGCTCTACTTGGTAAAGATAAATTTTTAATGGACTCACCATTCATTAAAATATCTCCTTTATCAGGCTTTAAATTGCCAACGGCAAGATTAAAGGTAGAAGTTTTACCTGCACCATTTGGTCCCATTAAGCCCACAATTTCTCCTGGGGATATCGTTATTGACACATCACTCACTATTAATAATCCATCAATAGTAAGAGATATGTTTTTTATTTCAAAATTCATTCTTCTTTGTTCTCACTATGAATGGTTTATCGGTTTCATTTAATTCCTCTTTATATTGTAATTTTCTTAATAATTCCTCTAGACATTTGCAAAAAGATTTAAGGTCTATTCCTAAATTAATATTAGTTCTATTTTTTATCCGACCTAAGCCTTCCCCCAACAATATAGTCGCGCCATTAAGATTTCCTTGATTTAAATGAAATTGAGAAACTGAAACTTGAAGTATTCCTTGAATAATCTGTCTTTCATCTCCATGGAGAGTATTCCATATATCTTCAAAAGCATCATGAGCCTCATACCATTTCTTGTTATTAAAGAGATTTAAAGCATTAAGAAATTTCTCCTCAAAAGTTTTTATATCTTCTTTTCCCATGATATTTTATTTTTTCAAGGCCTTTTTCTTATTTAATTTTCTCATTCTTATAGAATCAGGTGTTACTTCTAACATCTCATCGGGACCTATATATTCAAGAGCTCTCTCAAGAGTAATATCTACGGGAGATTGTAAAGTATCTAATTCTTCTGCTCCAGCAGATCTCATATTAGTCAATTGCTTTGTTTTGCAGATATTTAACTCTAAATCTTGTGATCTATTATTCTCGCCAATAATCATACCTTTATAAACCTTAACTCCTGGTTTTATGAAATAAACACCTCTATCTTCTGCATTTTTTAAAGCATAAAATGTAGCTACACCCTCTTCAAAAGAAATAAGCACTCCATTTCTTCTTGTCTCGAAGTCTCCTGCTTTAGGTTTGTATTCATAAAAAGAGTGACTCATAATTCCTTCTCCTCTAGTTATTCGAACAAATTCGCCACGAAAGCCTATAAGACCTCTTGATGGCACTAAAAATTCTAACTGGGTTCTACCATCTGAACTTGTCTGCATATTTTTCATCTCAGCCTTTCTTGATCCAAGTTTTTCAATACACGCTCCAACTGCTAATTCTGGAACATCCAAAACTAATGTCTCTATAGGTTCACATTGAACATCATCAATTTCTCTAAAAATAACTTGAGGTTGCGAGATTTGGAATTCAAATCCCTCTCTTCTCATTGTTTCTATCAATATTCCCAAATGAAGTTCGCCTCTGCCCGAGACGGAAAATCTATCTGGAGAATCCGTTTCTTCAACTCTTAGAGCTACATTAGTTAATAATTCCCTCTCTAATCTATTTTTTAATTGTCTGCTGGTAACAAATTTCCCTTCTTTACCCGCAAATGGAGAATCATTTACAACAAATGTCATATTAAGTGTAGGCTCATCAACTTTAATTAAAGGAAGTGGATGAGGAGAATCAGGACAAGCAATCGTTTCTCCAATATTTACATCGTCGAAACCAGATACTGCTACTATGTCACCTGCAAAGGCTTCATTAATATCAATTCTTTGTAATCCCTCAAAGCCTAAAAGTTTGCTTACTTTACCCTTGATAGTTTTTCCACTTTCCTTTATTAGACTTGCTTGTTGGCCATTTTTTATAGTTCCATTATGAATCTTTCCAATTACTATTCGACCTAAGAAATCAGAATAATCCAAAGTTGTAATTTGAAGCTGCAATGGCTTACTTAAATCCCCTACAGGTGGCGGGACATGCCTAAGAATAGCTTCAAAAAGGGGCATCATATTATCATTATTTGATTCCATTTCTTCTTTTGCAAAACCAGATAATCCACTGCCGAATAAATAAGGGAAATCGCATTGATCGTCATCTGCTCCTAATTCAAGAAACAAGTCAAGAACTTTATCTACAGCAATTTCTGGAACTACTCTAGGTCTATCAATTTTATTTACAAATACTATAGGCCTAAGACCTTTTTCTAAGGCTTTTTTTAATACAAACCTTGTTTGGGGCATAGGCCCCTCGTTAGCATCAACTATTAACAAACAACCATCAACCATGCCCAAAACCCTCTCAACTTCTCCTCCAAAGTCAGCATGTCCTGGTGTATCAATAATATTGATTCTTGTATTTTTATAATTAACAGCTGTATTTTTTGAAAGAATTGTTATACCTCTTTCTCTTTCCAAATCATTTGAATCCATTACGCAAGTAGGAACTACTTCGTTATCTCTAAATATTCCAGATTGAGATAATAATGCATCAACGAGGGTTGTTTTTCCATGATCTACGTGAGCTATTATCGCTACATTTCTTATTTCTTTTATAGAAGTTGACATCTAAAAACTTACAAACCAATAGTAATTGTATTAAGGCTAACTCAAAGAATGCTTATTCTGAAAGATTTACCCATAAGACTTTGAAAATCATATACAAAAATCGTCATTAATTATTTACTTTTTAACGTTTTTTAAATTCCTATTTGAAGCTTCAAAAACTTTAAGTGCTTCAATCGATCCTTCATATCTCCAGTGCCAAGGCTCATAATCAACATTTTTATTATCTTGTGTGAAAGATAATTTGAAGTGGTACTTAGCTGCATTTTTTTTAAGCCATTTAAAAGCATCCGTGTTCTCAAATTGAACTTCAAAGTCTGTTTCTCTGTTATCAGCATCTCCAATATCAATAGCAAAGCCAGTACTGTGCTCAGAATATCCAGGAGGTGCTGAGACCTTAGCCCTCTCAGCAGCAATCTGATTTCTCATAGATTTTAATGAATAAAAAATTTCTTTTTGCAAATTTATTGATCTATAACCACTAAGGAATACCAAATATATTCCATCTTTAGTAGCATCCTCCCTCATTTTAAGAAGAGATTCACTCATATCAATATGAACTTCAATATTAGGTTCAATAGAAACCAATTTTTCTTTTGAAATTTCCTTGTAGGGTAAATGGCCCAAAATACTAAGATCATTATTTACAAATTTTTTAGCATTATTAACTCCAGAGAGATTTAATTTAAAATTACTAATAATTTCCAAGCCAATAAAAGGTAATAAAAATACTAGAAAAAAAGCTATAAATAAATAATATTTCTTAAATTTAAAATTATTTTCATTTAAGGCTATTCTTTCAGCAACTTGTATCTCAATATCTTCATTTATAGAATTCTTTTTTTTCAATATAAAATTATTAATTCCAAAGATATTTCGATATTAACTATTAATTTACGAAATGCACTTTTATATGAAAATTGATGTAGTTTTTTAATAGGATACAATTTTTTTTTGATATGTTGAGAGTCGCTGTTATCGGTGGAGGGCCAAGTGGTTCATGTGCTGCTGAAATACTTGCTAAATCTGGTATAAAAACTTGGCTTTTTGAAAGAAAATTAGATAATGCAAAACCTTGTGGAGGAGCCATTCCTCTTTGTATGGTTGAGGAATTTGACTTGCCAGAAACTATTATAGATAGAAAAGTAAGACATATGAAAATGATATCTCCCTCTAATAGAGAAGTTGATATTAGCTTAGATAATGTTTATGGCAAAAGTGATAATGAATATATAGGAATGTGCAGAAGAGAGGTAATGGATGCATTTATGAGAAACAGAGCTTCTGAACTTGGGGCAACATTAATTAATGGATTAGTTACTTCAATTGATACTGGGAATGATAATCAAGGTCCATACAAACTTTCATATTCAGATTTTTCTTCTGGAGACAAGAAAGGAGAACTTAAAGAGTTAACTGTAGATCTCTTAATTGGAGCTGACGGCGCAAACAGCAGAGTTGCTAAAGCTATGGATGCTGGCGATTACAAAGTAGCAATTGCATTCCAAGAAAGAATTAAATTACCTAAAGAAGAAATGAGTTACTACGAAGATCTCGCTGAGATGTATGTAGGAACAGATGTTTCTCCTGATTTTTATGGTTGGGTATTTCCTAAATATGATCATGTCGCAGTAGGGACAGGCACAATGCAAAAAAACCAATCTCTAATAAAAGGACTTCAAGAAGGAGTAAGGAATAGAGCTAAAAAAAGGCTTGTGAATGGTGAAGTTATAAAAGTTGAAGCACATCCTATTCCTGAGCATCCACGACCTCGAAGAGTTGTAGGAAGAATGGCTTTGGTAGGTGATGCCGCTGGATATGTCACAAAGAGCTCTGGAGAAGGTATTTATTTTGCTGCGAAAAGTGGGAGAATGTGTGCTGAAGAAATCGTTGAAGCTTCAAAAAATGGGCAAGAAATTCCATCAGAAAAAGATTTAAAAAATTATTTAAAAAAATGGGACAAAAAATATGGAACAACCTACAAGGTACTAGAAATTCTTCAAAATATTTTTTATAGGAATGATTCTGCTAGAGAAGCTTTTGTAGAAATGTGTGATGATATGGACGTTCAAAGATTAACTTTTGATAGTTACCTGTACAAACGAGTGGTTGCGATGAAACCCCTCCAGCAAATTAAACTTACCATGCTTACTCTTGGATCAATTTTAAGAGGAAAAGCTCTAGCACCATTAAAGTACAAACCAGTTAAAAGTGCTGTAAGAGAAGAAAAAGAAGTAGAAAAAATGTTAAAGAACTATTCAATTAAAGGTGGAATTAAAGTTAAGAGTTAAAAAGGGTAAAATCAGCAATTTTTAAAGAGTAGTTCCTTACCAAACCTAATAAATTGAGACGATTATTTCTAATTTCAGGGTTTTCTGCCATTATCAGAACGCCCCTCTCATTATCAAAAAGTTCATCGAGATTTTTAGAATTAGTCTCAAATAGTTTAAATAGTTGAGAATAGTTCCAATTAGGTAATTTAATAATTCCTTCTAATTCTTTGATAAATTCAAATACCTTATTTTCACATTCTTTTTCAAATAAATCTGAATTTACATAATCTTTGCATGAAAAAATGGTTGTTTTAAGATTTCCACTTTCAGCTAATTTACTAACTCTCGAGATAACTTTTTGAATTTCAGAAAAATCTGGTTTCCCTTTAAGTTGGTTAATAGTATTAATTCTATTTTTTAAATCCAAAATATTCATTATCTTTTTTTCAGATGATGAATCAATAAAACAAGTAGCTTTAATTAGATCTTTACTTATTGATAGTTCATCAAGATGGCTAACAATTCTTTGATTAGTAAATTCAATTAAGTCATTTAAAACTTTTTCTTTCTCGAATTTCAAATTTGGTAATGAAATTTTCCAATATTCAAGAAGTTCCTCAAAAATATTTTCAAGATCTAAATCAAATTCGAATTGCCAAATAATTAGAATAACCCCATTTAAACTTCTTCTCAGTGCATAGGGGTCAGAGGAACCACTTGGTCTTTTTCCAGATATAAATATACTTATTAAAGTTTCTATTTTGTCAGAGATAGAAATAATAGCTCCATATTTTGTAGAAGGTAAATCATCTTTATAAAAACCCGGCAAATAATGTTCAGCTACAGCTATACAAATTTCTTTGCTAAAACCTTCATTTCGTAAGTATTTCCCCCCCATTATCCCTTGCAATTCAGGAAATTCGTAAACAATTTCACTACACAAATCGTTTTTACAGTATTTTGCTGCTTCTTTGGTTTTTTCACTGTCTAAAGATTGATCATTTAAATAATTAAGTATCTTTTCTGATGTTTCCTCAATTCGTTTTACTCTCTGAGAAACATTACCCATCCCTTTCAAATAAGAAACCGTTTTAAGTTTTTCATTCCTTTCTTTAGAAGAAACTTTTTTATCACTTTCTACAAAAAACTTCGCATCAGAGAATCTAGCCCTTAATACTTTTTCATTTCCCTTAGAAATAATATTATTAGATTCTCTAAGACCATTAGATAAGACAAAGAAATTTGTACTTATAACTTTTTCAGAACTAAAATCTAATTTAGAAAATGTTCTACCTTTTTTTAGAAGAGGAATATATCTTTGGTGATTTTTCATTACCGTTGAAAGAACTTCAACAGGCAAATTAAGAAATTGCTTATCAAAGTTACTAGTTATTAAATTAGGAGATTCAACTAAATCAGTTAATTCGTTAAGTAAATTATCAGATAGATCAGGCTCTAAATTTACCAATTGAGATTCATGATTTATGAGATTAACAATTTTTTCTTTTCTTTCTTCTCTTTTTACAAAAACTCCACTCTTAGCAATTAATTCAAAATAACTATCTGGAGTATGAATTTCAATAACTTTATTAATTAATCTATGACTTTTTGATTTGTTGCCTATTGAAATCTTAGGATCACATTCATCAAAAACAAAATCAAGAATTTCGTCGTTGTAAAGTGAAACTATCCATCTAATAGGTCTTGAAAATTTAAAGCTTCCATATCCCCATTTCATAAATCGGGGGCCTTGCAAATTTTTTATTACTTTAGGGATTATTGAAGATAAAGAAGATCTTGTAGATTCTCCTTTCTCAATTTTTGTTCCAAATACAAACTCACCCTTTTCTGTTTCTCTTATTTCTAAGTCATCTATATTAATTCCTAAACTATTTGCAAAACCTATAGCAGCATTAGTTGGTACGCCATTAAGAAATGCAGAAGTAGCTTTTGGACCTTTTCTTATTACGGTCTTATCATCTGCCTGATCAACTAATCCATCTAGAAATAAAACTATTCTTCTTGGTGTGGAGGTGCAAATAATATTATTGAATTTGATAAGTTTCTTATCAAATTCAAATTCTATAAGAGAGTTAATTTGTTTTATTACAGAATGAGAAAATTTTGCTGGTAACTCTTCTGTTCCTATCTCAAGTAAATATTTAGACAAGAATAATTTATAGCTATTACAACTATAATTTACTACCAGTTAAATAAGCTTTTCGCTAATGTATAAAAAGAGATATGTTTTGGTCCCTTGATCAAGGTCGAAAAAGTAAAAAAGAAAAAAGAACTTGTTAAGCAAGAGACAGTTTGTTTAGCAAATGGTCTAGAAGTATCTAAATTTGAAAATTTCAAGAAAGGTAGTGATTTTCTAAAGGAACCACTTGCAAGCGAATTAAAAAATGAAAGCGATCATTTTACTAATGATGCTGTTCAGTTATTGAAATTCCATGGGAGTTATCAACAAGATAATAGAGAGAAAAGGAAACCTGGAAAAAGTAAAGATTGGCAGATGATGCTTAGGTTAAGAAGTCCAGGAGGAGAAATACCAGGTAAGTTATTTTTATCTTTAGATGAATTATCTGACAAACTTGGAAACGGCACACTGAGGGTAACTACTAGACAAGCCTTCCAAATGCATGGGATAAGAAAAGATAACTTAAAGGAAGTGATCAATTCCATTGTAAATTCTATGGGATCAACTTTAGCTGCGTGTGGGGACATAAATAGAAATGTCATGGCTCCGGCTGCACCTTTTGAAACATCAGAATACATAACCGCAAGAACATTAGCAGTAAAAGTTGCCGATCTTTTAACCCCAGTAGCCGGACAAGGAACCTTTTTGGAGCTATGGGCTGACGGCGATTTGGAATATACAATAAAACCAGATAAAGAAATTGAAGAGAATAGGAAATTACAATTTAAAGAGAATGTTTTTAGCGGGACAAAACAAGAACCCCTATATGGATCTACATACCTTCCGAGAAAGTTTAAGTGTGCAGTTACCGTTCCAGGCGATAATTCAGTTGATCTCCTCACAAATGATATTGGAATAGTTGCATTCACCTCAAAAGAAGGTGACTTCGAAGGATGTAATTTTTATATCGGTGGAGGAATGGGACGAACTCATAATAATGAAGAGACTTTTGCAAGAATTGCAGATCCACTTGGTTATGTTGAAAAAGAAGACATATATGAACTAATTCAAAGTATCGTTGCCATTCAAAGAGATTATGGAGATAGGAAATCAAGGAAAAATTCCAGAATGAAATACCTTTTGCATAAAAAAGGAATTAAATGGTTTAAAAAAATACTTTTAGATAAATACTTTAGAAAAGAAATTAAGCCTCTAAGAAAAGAACCCGAGAATAAATTAATTGATTATCTAGGTTGGCATAAACAAAATGAAGATTATTTTTTTGTTGGACTCCCTTTATTATCAGGAAGGCTTTCTGGAAAGAAAAAATCATTAATAAGAGATCTTGTTGAAGAAAATGACCTTAATTTAAGACTTACTCCTAATCAAGATATTTTGCTTTGTAATATTCCCAATAAAAACAAAAGCAAAATTAAAAATGCCTTAAAAAAGATCGGATATGACAATCTTAATGATATTAATGAAATTCAAAGACATGCTCTAGCTTGTCCAGCACTTCCTCTTTGTGGTCTAGCTATGACCGAAGCTGAAAGAATTTTACCTAAAGTTCTAACTAGAATAGAAAACCTATTAACTCATATGAATATAGAAAAGACAATATTATTTAGAATGACAGGATGTCCTAATGGATGTACAAGACCTTATATGGCAGAATTAGCTCTTGTTGGGAGTGGGCAGAATAAATATCAACTATGGTTGGGGGGAAGTAAAAACCTTCAAAGATTAGCTAAACCATATTTGCAAAGAATGGAACTTGATGATTTAGAAAAAACCATTCAACCTTTATTAGAATTTTGGAAAAAAAGCAGCGCCGAAAAAGATTTTGGAGATTTTATTAACAATCAAAAGGAATCTTTCATTACAAATTTACTAAGCGAGATAAATTAAAAATCATATTTTCCCATACAAAGCATTAGGTTTTTTATTCTTCCAAGCCCATAGTTGATCTCCATAACTAAAATGCCACCACTCATTTGGATGCTGAACAAATTCAAATTTAATCATAATTTCTTTTAGTAACTTTCTTCTATCATTCCAGATTATTGCATCTACATTATCAATATTATTATAAAAATCTGGTTTTGATTTATCATCCATCTGATCAATATTACTTCCCATATATATAATATTTCCATACTTATCTGCCAAAGTGATATCTAAAGCACCCCCAGTTGAGTGTGGTGGTGGATATCTGTCATCGAACGAAGGATATGCCCAAAATTTCTCAACATTTTTTTTAACTATGGGAAATAGTTCCATATCTTTTTCAGAAGCATCAATATCTAGCCTTTCACATTCCAAAATAAAAGCTCTATTGAACATAAATTTTTGAACTTCGATAGGTCGCCAGCTGTCATAAATCAAAAGGGATAAACTATTATTTTTTAATTTTAAAAAGTCATTTACTTTTATTAATCTCTTTACAACTTCTTCTCTTAATTTCCAAATGGACTTTTTTTCCTTATAAGGAGCACCTAGATCATAGTAAGGATGTGGACTAATAAATTTAAAACAACTTGGTATTGAAATTAATTTATCTTTATTCTCCTTAATTGGGATCTCATTCCAAATTTTCAATGAACTTTGTCTATTAATTTTATATTTGCATATATTTAAAAATTGACAATTAAAAGTTTTAATTTAAGAAGTCATGAATAAATTTATTGTCAGAATTGTCGATTAGCAAATCTTTTAAAAAAATATTTTTTTTTAAGTCAGGATCTCCATTTATTACCCTCTGAGCCTCTTCTCTAGCCTTTTCAATTAAAACTTTATTATTTGGTAAGTTATCCAATACAAAATCGGGTAATCCCGACTGCTTATATCCCAAGAGTTGGCCGGGACCTCTAAGTTCCAAGTCTTTTTCCGCGATATAAAAACCATCATTAGATTTTTCTAAAACACTTAGCCTTTTATTTTCTAATCCATTATTTTCAGAAGTTACTAAGTAACAAAATGATTTATGAGATCCTCTCCCAACTCTCCCTCGTAACTGGTGTAATTGAGACAAACCAAATCTTTCTGAATTATAAATAATCATAATTGAAGCATTAGGTACATCAATTCCTACCTCAATAACTGTGGTAGAAACCAATATATTTACTTCATTATTAACAAAAGAATTAATGACATTATTCTTTTCTTCAGAATTTAATTTTCCATGTAACAGTCCAACCTTATTTTTTAAAAAAATTTCCTCTGATAAATATTTAAAAATCTTTTTTGCAGAACTTAAATTCATTTTTTCAGAATCTTCAATTAATGGCAAAATTACATAAGCTTGCTTCCCGTTATCTATCTCATTCTCAACACGTTTAAAAAGTATATTTAACTCTTTTTCTGAAATAATTTTTGTTGTAATTGGGACTCTTCCTGGGGGAAGTTCTGTAATCTGACTAATATCTAAATCACCATATAGTGACAAAGCGAGAGTCCTAGGTATGGGAGTAGCAGTCATGGATAACAAATTAGTATTATCTCCTTTGTTAAGTAATCGATTTCTTTGTGTAACACCAAACCTATGCTGTTCATCTATGACTACCATCCCTAATGAATTAAAAACAACTTTATCTTCAAATAATGCATGCGTACCTACGAGAATATCCACCATTCCATTTTTTAAATTTGTAAGTATTTCTTTTCTTTTTTTCTGTGGCGTATTACCTGTAAGAAGTTCTACAGAAACTAAAAGTGGGTTCAAGAATTGTATTAAATTTTTATAGTGCTGTGAGGCAAGTACTTCAGTAGGAACCATTAATGCACCTTGTTGATCTTTTTCAAGTTCAATTAAAAGAGATGCGATTGCAATAATAGTTTTACCACTGCCAACATCTCCTTGTAGTAGTCTCGACATAGGGGTTAAATCTGATAAATCAGATTTAATTTCATCAAGTACTTTTTCCTGAGATTTTGTTAATTGAAAAGGAACTTTATTTAAAAAATCTTTAAGTAAAAAATTCTTTTTAATAGATTTTTGAATAGTTAATTTTTTATTATTCTTCCTTTTTCTCAATAAAAACTTCATTTGCAATAGAAATAATTCATCAAATACCAAACGTTTTTTTGATTCAATCAATGCATTCTGGTTTGAAGGTAAATGAATATTTATTAATGAATCACTTTTCGACAATAAAGATAATGAATTAAGTTGTTTTTGATTAAGAAAATCTGGATATTGTTTTGAATAGACAATTACTTTTTTAATTAATTTTATAAAGCTTATATTTGAAAAAGATTCTGATAGCGAATATAAAGGCATTATCCTTCCAGAGAAATCAAAGGATTCTTCATTTTTATTTAGAAGTTCTATCTGTGGATCTACAAAATTTTTTCCATACTCAGACAATTTTACCTTACCAGAAATAGCTAATTTTGTGCCTGGAATATATATAGATTTCTGAGAAGCAAAAAAGGAATAAGATCTAAACCTTTTTCCTAAAAAGAATTTTGTAACTTTTATTGATGAGGTCTCATCAAATATCACTATATTCATTATTGATAAATTACTATTATTTGGACTCTTATAAATGTAAAACTTTTTTATAGTCGCAATACAGGTATATAGATTATCAGGTTTTAAATTAATTATTTTCACTCTATTTGTATAATCTAAATAGGTTCGTGGGAAATAATTAATTATATCTTTTATGTTAAATATACCTAATTCATTTAGCTTATTTTTATTAGTTTTGCCTATACTTTTTATTAAGTCAATATCTGAGCTTAGAGATAGATTAGAATCTATCACTTTTGAATAATAACTATCTATATTTTTCTTAGAATAATTTAAATCAATATATTTACTTAATTTAAGTAGACCTTTTCTAGTATCAATTACAAGTCTTTTTCTTTGATTGGCGTCTAAATTATTATATTCGGAATATTTAATTGAGAATTGATTAAATAACTTAATAAATTCATTAGTTAATTTTAAATTATCTAAATTACATAATGACTTATTTAAATAATCATTAAAATATTGTTTTTTACCCAGTAAATTAGTAAATTTATTTTCTGATTCAAGAGTAAGAGATTTTTGAAGGGGTCTAATCCAATCCTTAATTAAATTAAGATATTCAACATTATTAGTCACTTTATCAATACGATAAATTTAAATTTTAATTACTTTGAACTATTTAAGGCAAGTTCCTTATTTTTCCAATATTTTTGCTTTTTATTTAATAATCTAAACCTACTTTTTAATTCATTAATATTATTTCTACAGATTGAAAGATCTAAGTTGTAAAACTCTAATTCAATATTAGTTATATTAAGTAAATAAATATAAGAATATTTAATATTATTTGTAGATAATTTATTTGGATTTAAATCATATTTAATAAGAAAAGGATGTGGATGTTTAATTAAATAATTATTGATTGACAAACACTTGAAAGATTCCTCAGATATAATTTTTCTAAGCAATTTTATTTTAAATAATTCTGAATTAACTTTATATGAAAGATTCAATAACAAGTTGCTAAATGATTTATCAATAAATTCAAAGATATTTATATTATCACTTGATATAAAAACATCAGATGTTTGATCATTTATTTTTTCATAATCGTTTAAGTTATTAACACTGGTTTCTTCTATTAACTCAAGGAAAGTATTAACTATAGATTTCTCTTCTTCAAACTTTTTAATACTTATTTCTTTAGAAAAAGAATTTAAAGAACTTCTTTCATCAAAATTTACAGATGTAAGTTCATTTTCTCCCAGAGATTCATAATATTGATATGTATTTAAATTGTTATTACAATTAAATTCAATATCTTCTGTAGCAAGTAATTCATTGTCATCCTCAAAATTAACCGCTTTATCCTCCTTAACCTCTACCAATTCTTTAAAGATATTTAAATTTACTATTTGTTTTTGATAATCACTAAAATAACCTAACTTTAATTGTTCAATAGTTATTAAAGGAAGTTTTGAATGGATAAGCAAACTAATATTTTTATTTAAAAATCTTTTTAATTCCATTGTATTTAATTCTTTATCACTAATAGACGAGTCAGAATAAATGCTTATAATACCCTTCTCAACAGAAGTGAACATAGAATTTCTAACAATCTGAAAATAAGTCTCATACTCTTTATAAATATTTTGTATCAATATAATTTTTTGAACTTCAGCCCTCTTAAGCTGAATTGCCACTTCTCTAGAATTTCTAACTTTGATACTATTGTTCAAGTTTTTAATTTGACTTTAATGATGCGACTTCATCAGCAAAGTCCATTTCATTTTTTTCAATTCCCTCCCCTAATGTATATCTTGTAAAACGTCTTACTTTGATATTTTCACCAATTTTGGCTGCTGCCTGTTTTACAAGGTCTTCGACTGTAAGTGCACTATCTTTTATATAAGGTTGAGAAAGCAAGACTAACTCATTTAATCTTTTAGCTATTCTTCCCTCAACTATTTTTTCCTTAATATTTTCTGGTTTACCAGTCAAATCGTCTCTACCCATTTCTATTTGTTTTTCTTTTTCAACTATATTATTAGGTATTTCATCAATAGAAACGTACTCTACATTCGGACATGCGGCAACTTGCATAGATACATCCTTCAAGAGAGATTGAAAAATATCACCTCTAGCAACGAAATCTGTTTCGCAATTAAGCTCTAAAAGAACACCCACCCTTGAACCCGTATGAATATAACTACCAATAGAACCTTCTGCCGCAACTCTTCCTGATTTCTTCTCGGCGCTTGCTATACCTTTCTTTCTTAGCCATTCTAAAGCTTTTTCAACATTTCCATCTGTCTCGTTTAAAGCCTTTTTGCAATCCATCATTCCGGCTCCAGTCTTATCTCTAAGATCCTTAACTAGTTTTGCTGTAATGTTTCCCATTTAAAAAGATAAAGTTTTGTGGTTTTTTGAAGTTTAAATTATATTAATTTCTTCTTTGATCATTAGAACTTTTCCTTCCCTCATTAATTGCATCCGCAAGTCGTCCTAAAATAAGTTGAACAGATCTCACTGCATCATCATTGCATGGAATAGGAACTTCACACAAATCTGGGTCACAGTTGGTATCTAACATTGATACTAAAGAAATATCCAGCTTCCTAGCTTCAAGAACTGCATTCGATTCCCTTCTTTGATCTACCAAAACAACTACGTCAGGTAATCTTCTCATACCTTTTAGACCTCCTAAATATTTTTGCAAACGCTCTAATTCTCTTCTCAAAACAGCTGCCTCTTTTTTCGGTCTCATGGCGATTGCTCCACTACTTTCCATTCTCTCAAGATCTTTCAATCTTTCTATCCTTGCCTTCATGGTAGTCCAGTTGGTAAGCATACCTCCAAGCCATCTCTGATTAACATAAGCAGCACCACATCTAACAGCTTCTTGAGCAACGACATCAGAAGCTTGCTTTTTTGTACCTACAAAAAGAAATCTTTTTCCACTTTTTGCAGCATTTCTTGTCCATTTATAAGCATCATTCATACATAATGCAGTTTTAACAAGGTCTATAATATGAACCCCATTCCTCGCACAATATATATACTTAGACATTTTAGGATTCCAACGTCTAGTTTGATGCCCAAAATGGGCACCAGCTTCCATCATTTCAGATAGTGATACAACAGCCATGTTTAAATAAGTTTCGGGTTAGCCTCCATCCGACGGGAAATTTAAATATTTAAATCACCCGAAACAGTCAGATGTGTGGTTTTAAGTTTTTCTTATAATAGCAAATAATCGGTAATCATAAAAGAATAACTTTTAAGATTTATCCATATAATTTAAATTAATCTTCTAAGCTCTTTTACATAAATTAAATTAAGAGGAATCCTTACGATCTCTAATGCAATTCTATTTCTACCTGAATCAACTAGAAATTTTAATAATGGAAATAATCTTTTAATACTTATCAATCCTCCCAAACAAATTATTTGCCAAAGTAAAATATGAATAGGGGTTAATTGAATCATAAATCTAACTCTCAAATTTGAATGTTTTTTATAAAAGATTAAAGCCATCCTTGCTCTTTCTTTTTCTTGGGATATTAATGATTTAATTTGACCACAATCAAAAGGGGGATGCCAATGAAATCCAACAGCTTCGGGACATTTAACTAATTTTGTCCCGAAATTTTTTAATCTCTCCCCCAATTCTAGATCTTCCCACCCATAGAGGCTAAAGGAGGTATCAAATAACCCCACACTTAAAAGTAATTCTTTTGAAATAGCAACATTTCCAGTAGCAAAGTATGCAAAGGAAAAATCTGTTAACTTATACCTTTCATTTTGTGGATTTGTGAAATTAGAAGTATTAATAACTGAACCATAAGTAAAACATTTTTTGTTATTTTTATTAAATGAAAATAATAGTTTATTAATATGACAAGCTATAAAGTTATCTAAAACAATAAGATCACTATCAATGAATATGATAATTTCATATTTAGATTTCATTACACCTAGGTTTCTTCCTAAAGCAGGTCCGCCATGTTCTTGCTCGTATAAGACTACATGAGAGAGAACTTTTCTATTATTTTTTATCCAAGAGGTTGTACCATCCGTAGAGCCATCATCAACAACAATTACTTCATAATTACCGATATTCTCGTTTAAGTTCTGATTCTCAAGAGCCTTTAGGCATTTTTTCAATATTTGTATTCTGTTATAAGTTGGAATAACGATGCTTACATTCATAACCATATATTATTTATTAATTAATATACAGAATTTTAAAATATAAAATATCCAAAGTTATACTAATCAGCGGCTCCGCCATTATTAGCTGTCCCAGTTACGTTATTTCCTTCTGGTCTTCCATCGGATCTAAGCTTTCTTTTCTTGAATTTTCTAGCATATGCACGATTACGGTCTTGCTTTTCTTTTTTTAAATTTCTTCTCTTTGACATAAAAAATCTTTTTTACTTTTTACTATATTAGCTCACTATGAGCATTAAATATTTTACCATCTTCCATGTTTAATATCCTGTCCGCCATATCTGAAATCCTTGGATCATGAGTAACCATAAGGACAGAACAATTCTGCTCTTTTGCTAATTTCCGTAAAAGTAAGACAATTTCTCTACCAGTTACACTGTCTAATGCTGAAGTAGGTTCATCAGCTAATAAAAGTTTGGGATTAGCAGATAATGCCCTTGCAATTGCAACCCTTTGTTTCTGCCCTCCTGACAATCCATTTGGCAGCTTTTTATGATGATCCTCTAAACCAACCGCAGATAACCACTTCCTTGCAACTTCTCTTCTCTGCAAGTACGTTAAATTTTTAATTAAATCTGAGCCCATTTGAACATTTTGTTCTGCTGTTAAACATCTGAGCAAATTATGTCCCTGAAAAATCATCCCAATATTTCTTCGTAGTTTTTGTCTCGTTTTTCTTGACGCCCCATTTAGTTGATTGTTTAAAACCCTCAAATCTCCACTTTGGCAAGTTCTCAATGCCCCAATTAAAGTAAGAAGAGTTGTCTTCCCACATCCAGAAGGTCCTTTTAAAAGAACTAACTCTCCTTTTTCAATAAAGAAATTTACATCATTAAGTACTTGTTTCCTATTTTCATCAATTCCATAAAAATGACTCAAATTATTTATAGAAACAGTTTTTGAATTATTATCTTTTTTATTGATAGCTTTAGACATACAAAAAATTCTTGTTAAAATATTTCTGCTGGATCTGCATCGACTAATTTACGCATGGCAATTCCAGCAGAACCCATACACATAACCAAAATTAAAATAAAAATTAAAATTGTTTTATTGGCATCCATTACTATAGGCAATTTGGTAGAACTTCTAACAATAGAATAAAGTATTTGCCCAGAAAAATAAGCAGGCAAATAGCCAAATAATGCTAATAAAAAACCCTCTCTAGCTACAACAAAAAACAGAGACTTTAATCTATAACCCATAGCCAACAATGTTGCATACTCCGGAAGATGATCAGTAACATCGCTATAAAGAATTTGGTAGACAACAACGCAGCCAACTACAAAGCCCATCAAAGCTCCTAAACTAAATATAAAGCCAATCGCGGTGCTATTTTTCCAATAATTTTTTTCAAACTCTATAAATTGATCTTTGGTTAAAATACGTACATCATTAGGTAAAGATTTATTTAAAATTTCAGATACCAGAATAGGATTTGAACCACTTCTAAGTTTCACTAAACCTATTTCGATACTTCCTTTTGGATTTGCGGGGAAAAGCCTTAGATATGTTTCTCTACTAGTTATGAGGTTTCCATCTGCTCCAAAGGAAGGGCCCAACTCAACAAGCCCTTCAACTATTACTCTTTTACCAGCAACTTCTGTTTCTACTTTCTTGTCCGAAAGAAACCAATCTTCTATAGGTCCAAATTCTGGTCTTGAAAGTTTATCAAAAAGAACTCTTCCTGGATTTTTAAGTTTATCAGCCTTTCTTGAAAATCCATCATCAAGTAAAAGAGAATCTGAAGGATTAAATCCTAAGGTTAAAATAGATCTTGTTTTTAGATTTTCTGGATTCCGCCACAGAAGGTAAGTTAAGTTAACAGGGGCAGTTTTTAATACGTCTTCTAAAGCTAGGGTTTGAATTAATCTTCTTTTTGGAAACCCACTCATACTTATAGAACTTTTTGACCTAGGACTTATCAAGACAAGATCCGCATCCAAAAGTTTATGGATAGTTACACTTGTATCAAATAATCCATCTCGAAAGCCTAATTGCATAAACATTAAAATCCCGGCGAAGCTAATTCCTGCAATCGCAACTATTAATCTAAGTGGCTGTCTTGTGAGTAACAACCATGCTAAAGGAATTTTTCTAAATTTTATGAAAGAAAATTTCATAAGGGAAGGAATTTTGCAATAACTTTCATTCCAGTATAATTTTTAACCAATTTTATTGATTCCTCATTTAGCCTTACAAGAACCTCAATAATACGCGCGTCCGCATCACCTGTAGGATCTGTGGAGAAAACTCTTCTTTGTTTTACCTGAGGACTAATTCTTATAACTTCGCCTTTTAGATTTTTCTTAAAGCCTCCATTTTCACTACTCAATACCACATTTTGAGAGATAAATACTCTATTGATATCAGATTCATAAACTTCTATGAGAGCCTCCATATTCTGGGATGATCCAATATCTAGTATCCCTTCGTTTTTAGACCTTTCTCCAACTCGTGTATTAATAGCAAGTATGTAGCCATTAATTGGGCTTCTAAGTTTAGAATTAAAAAGATCTATTTCAATATTTTTTTTATCCCCAACATTGAGTATTTTCTGTTTTTGCAATTTTAACAATTCATCTTTTCTCTGAGAAAGTTGTACTAATGAGTATGCAGACTTTTCAACAGCTAATTCATATCTTTTAATTTGATCTTCTTTTAATGAAATCTCTAAATTATTAGTCTTGATAAGGTTATTCTTTTTTTCAAAATCTGCAAGTAATTTCTTTCTGTTTTCAAAAATAGCAAGAACAGAACCTGCCTTAACAAAATCACCCTCCTTAACCAAAAGTTCAGACAAGCGAGGGGATGAACCAAATTGAGTGATTGGTGCTGCTAATTGTCTAATCTCGCCAGCTGGTGAAAGTTGACCTAAAGCTGCAACTGCTTCTATTTCAGGAATAATATTCGAAGAAATTACTTTATTAGAAGGAGAAGTTGCTTTTTTATTTTGTGAACAAGCGCTAATTCCAATTGATAACGGAAGAATTATCAAAAAATAAAATATTAGGTTTTTAAAATTTTTTATAAACATCAAAAATCAAATAATACTTTTTTTATATACTCATCTACCCAGTTTTTATCAAAATATTTAAGGAGAACCAAACTTGTTTTTTCATTTTTCATTTGTTGAATACAATAATTTTTTTGATAATTAATTCTTTCTTCAATTATTCCATGATCATAATCAGCACTAACATTTTGACTTAATTTTATTAAAACCAAAAGATAATGATCAACGATTTTAAGGAAAGCTTTTTTTTCTTTCTCATTTATCAAAGATGCAAAAAATACATTTTCAGAGAAAATATCTCCCCAATTCGGGATTTCCCTTTCGGATTCAAATACACTCCTATCAATACATGACAATAATTTATCGTATTTTATATTTTGATTCTTCGAGGAAGGCGATAAATCAACAATAGCAGCTGAAACTATGTCATTAACCTTAACTAAATCCATTCCAAATATAGGAATATCATACTTAGGGTCAGGGAAAAATACACAGTGCAAAATTTTAAGTCGTTTCGAAAACTCAGCCACCTCAATATGTAATTTTCTAAATCCTTTTGCTTTATGAAATTCATTTTCGATATATAATTCCTTACCCTCCTTATTAGAAATAATATTTGAGAGTTTAGGATCGAAACTTAGACATTTTAGGTTTTCCAGATTAGACCTATGACCCCTAATATTTTGCAATAAAGACAAAATAAGTGGATCAATTAATTTAGTTTTAGTTAAAGATTTAGACAATAATAGTAAAAGGTATCAAAATTAAAGAGTTAAGAGACAATTTAAAATGTACGTAGGTGAGATTAATTACTATAACCATTCAAACAAACCTGTATGTGTATTTGTGGAAAATAAAGAATTACCTCTAGTCTGCATAGATTTTTGGTTTAAAGCAGGCTCTGCATTTGAGGAGTCAGAGAAAAATGGAACAGCTCATTTTTTGGAACATATGATTTTCAAGGGTAGTAATAAAATAATGCCAGGAGAATTTGATCATAAAATTGAATCTCTTGGTGGGATGAGCAATGCTTCAACTGGATATGATGATGCACATTATTATGTTCTTACACCTGTAAATAATTTTAAAGAATCACTAGCTCTTTTGACAAATATTGTTTTATCACCAAGCATAGATATTAATGAATTTGATAAAGAGAAAAGTGTTGTAATTGACGAAATAAAACAACAGAATGACCAGCCTGATGAAAAGCTTTTTAATTATTTCATGAGCAGGGTATGGAAGGATAATAATTATGGCAAAACAATATTAGGTACTGAAAATGATGTCCAATCATTAAAAATAACTGATCTAGAAAAATTTCACAAAAGATTTTATAATAAGAAAAATTTATGTATTGCAATTGCTGGAAATCTCTCTAAGAAAACCTTTGAAAAATATTACGAAAAAAGTTTATCGAATCTGAATCAAGCAGACCCTTTTCAAATAAAAAGTAAAAATGATTTAAATGTAATCTCTAGAACTGGTAGAGAAGAAATTAATTTTAAGAATATTGAATTTTCGAGAATATTAATGGCTTGGAATATACCCAGTCTAAAAAATCAAAGATTGAATATTGGTTTTGAAATTTTAGCTTCAATACTTTCTGTAGGAAGAAATAGTCGATTAGTTAAAGTATTAAAAGAAGACCAGAATTTAGTTCAATCAATATACGTAGATGTAAATGCTGGAGAATTAGGAAGTTTATTAATTATTGAAGCCTGTTGCGATAATATAAATTTAAAAAAAGTAGAGGATAAAATTAATGAAATAATTAAAGAAGTGATAAATTTTAAAAATTTGACTCTAAATGAACTTACAAAAGCAATAAATATTGTAAAAAGCAACTATTTTTTTAATCTAGAAACTTCTACCCAAATAACTTCATTTTTTGGAAATGAGCTTTTATGGGGCAGAAAAAATTCCATAAAAGAATTAGATAGTCATCTAAGATTCTGGAATAATTTTGAGAATTTTAAGGAAATAATAAATTATCTATCAAAAGACAAATACACATTAATAGCATCAGCAAAATAATGATTCAAAAATATTTAAATAAGAAAACTATTAGAAATTTTTCAATTGCTATGGTTTGGATAAATGGTGGTAGCTCTATAGATAAAGAAGGTAAAAAAGGGATAAACAAAATGCTTTCGTCATTATTAGTAAGAGGTTGCAAAGGTTTTAAAAATTTAGAGTTTTCTGAGTATATCGATTCTCATGGGGCAGAATTAAATCTTGAGACATTTGAGGATGGTATGTTAATAAGCCTTAAATCTTTAAATGAGCATTTCTATAAACTTTTTCCTCTATTAGATTTAATGGTGATTAATCCATTGCTTTCAAATACCCAATTCCAAACAGTAAAGGAAAATACTATTAATTTAATTAAAAAAGAGAAGGAAAATCCTTTCAATATAACCTTTGAAAAATGGAGAAAACTTGTTTATGTTAAACATCCCTACGCATACAACACCTCTGGATATGAAGAAGATATCTTAAATATTAGTCATGATGATATTTTATCTGAATATAAGAATTTTAAAATTAGAAAAAAGTATCTAATTTCTAATAATTTAAAAATAAATTACGAAAATGCATCGTTATTTAATAATCAAAATTTTGAAAACAAAGTAAATTCTTTTCAAAAAGGTAGTGACAATTTTAATAGATATGCAAGTACTCATGGAGAGTCCCATCAAATGATATTAATGATGGGGAACCAAACATGTTCTTATTCTAGCCATGAATACTTACCTTTAAAACTCTTAGAATCATATCTTTCATATGGTATGAGCTCTGTATTATTTAAATTATTCAGAGAAAAGAATGGTTTAACTTATGACGTTGGAGTACTTAGCCCTATTAGGCAACAAAATTCTCCATTTTTAATTTACCTTTCCGTATCTAATAAAAATGCAATTTTAGCATTTAATATCTTAATAGATCTATGGAAAAACATAGTGTCTTCGTTAATTGATGAAAAGGAAATTAATTTAGCTAAAGTGAAACTAAAAAGTTCATTCCTCTTTTCTAACCAAACATTAGAAGAAATATTACATAGAAAAATTCAATTGATTGGATATGATTTAGATCCTGATTTTGATGAGGATTGTCTTGAAAAAATTGAAGATATTACTTCAGAAGAAATCTTAAAAATAACAAAAAAATATTTAACGAAACCTTTTTTGAGTATTTACGGAAATAAAAAAATTTGTAATGAGATTTATAATCTTTGGATAAAAAATTTTTAGATTCATATTTTTTCAATCTTGTCAGTATCAATCAAAAAAGATCCTCTCCTGAATTTTATTTCTACAGTTGCTGGAGATTTTATTGATATCACTTCTCCAACTTCGTCAATAGCTACCAGATCAGGAGGCCTCAGCATCGGCATATTATCAGAAGTTTTAAGATAAGACACCGGAGCTATAAGTTTAACTTTATCTTGAATACTAAATTTCATTATTTATCATGAATTTTAACTAATCTACTATAAAAAATAATGTAAAAAAAAACATATCAACGAAATGCATCGTTTCATTCTAGAATCGTACAAATTTGTTTGATATGAATTAATGAATCAAAAACTCAAAACAATAATTTTATGGGCACTTCCCATTATCCTAGTTATTGCTCTTTCATATCAATTCCTTTCTACAAGTAATATTGATAATTTAAAATCCAACGGAACCACAATTGCTCCAAAGAACACTGCAGTAGCAAGAGTAAGCTATGGAAGATTTTTAGATTATATCAACTCAGGTAGAGTTACATCTGTAGATATATTTGATGGTGGTAGAAATGCTGTTGTTGAGACTATAGATTCGGATTTAGATAACAAAGTTCAAAGATTAAGAGTTGATTTACCAGGGTTAACTCCTGAATTAATAAATATTTTGAAAAACGAAGGTATAAGTTTTGATGTTCATCCTGTGAAAACAGCACCACCAGCCTTAGGAATTCTGGGGAATCTTCTTTTTCCCGCTATTTTGATAGGAGGATTGATTCTATTAGCTAGGAGATCAAATGGCATGCCTGGTGGTCCGGGGCAAGCTATGCAGTTCGGAAAATCAAAAGCAAGATTCGCTATGGATGCAAATACTGGAGTAGTCTTTGACGATGTAGCTGGCGTTAATGAGGCAAAAGAGGATTTAGAGGAAGTTGTTACATTTTTAAAAAAACCAGAAAAATTTACTTCTGTTGGAGCACGTATTCCTAAGGGAGTTTTATTAGTTGGTCCTCCAGGAACAGGTAAAACATTATTAGCAAAAGCAATTGCAGGTGAGGCAGGAGTTCCTTTCTTTTCACTAGCTGGTTCAGAATTTGTTGAAATGTTTGTTGGAGTTGGAGCTAGTAGAGTCAGAGATCTTTTTAAGAAAGCTAAAGAGAATAGTCCATGTTTAATATTTATCGATGAAATTGATGCTGTAGGAAGACAAAGAGGTGCTGGAATTGGAGGAGGTAACGATGAAAGAGAACAAACACTTAATCAGTTACTAACAGAAATGGATGGATTCGAAGGAAATAGTGGAATTATTATTATTGCTGCCACTAACCGTCCAGATGTTTTGGATTCAGCCTTAATGAGGCCAGGGAGATTTGATAGACAAGTAACAGTTGATGCCCCAGATATCAAAGGAAGATTATCAATACTTGAAGTTCACTCAAAGAATAAAACACTCCAAGAAGATTTAACCTTAGAAAGTATTGCAAGAAGGACGCCAGGTTTTACTGGTGCAGATTTGGCAAATCTCTTAAATGAAGCCGCAATTTTAACAGCAAGAAGAAGAAAGAAATCTATAAGCATATTAGAGATAGATGATTCAGTTGATAGAATTGTTGCAGGAATGGAAGGTTCTCCTCTAACAGACGGAAGAAGCAAAAGATTAATTGCTTATCATGAAGTCGGACATGCCATTGTGGGTACATTAGTAAAAGCACATGATCCTGTGCAGAAAGTAACTGTAATTCCAAGAGGACAAGCAAAAGGTCTTACATGGTTTACTCCTGATGATGATCAATCTCTAATAAGCAGAGCAAATTTAAAAGCCAGAATAATGGGAGCACTAGGAGGGAGAGCCGCTGAAGATGTTGTATTTGGAAGAGGTGAAATAACAACAGGCGCAGGTGGAGACTTTCAACAAGTTGCTTCAATGGCTAGACAAATGGTAACAAGATTTGGTATGAGCGACTTAGGACCTATAGCTCTAGAGAGTGGTAATCAAGAAGTTTTCGTAGGCAGAGATTTAATGACAAGAAGTGAAGTTTCTGATTCTATTTCTAAGCAAATTGATGAAAGTGTAAGAGTTATGGTTAAAGATTGCTACAAAGAAACTTATTCTATTATTAGTAAAAATAGAGAAGCAATGGATAAATTAGTTGATCTTTTAATAGAAAAAGAAACTTTAGATGGAGTAGAGTTTGTAAATATACTTTCTGAATATACAACTATTCCTGAGAAAGAAAGAACTCCACAATTACTAAATTAAGTCCCACGAACAGGCTTCTTATCCAAAACTAAATCTATTAAACCATAATCAACTGCTTCTTGGGGAGACATATAAAAGTCTCTATCAGTATCCTCTTTAATAGTTTCCAAATCTTTTCCAGTCCTTTCAGATAATTCAAAATTTAAACGTTCTTTTAAGTATAAAATTTCATCCGCTTGAATTCTTATATCGCTGGCTTGTCCTCTTGCTCCACCTAGGGGTTGATGAATCATTATCCTTGAGTGTCTTAAACTACTTCTTTTACCTTTAGTGCCTGCTGCTAGTAAAAAAGCACCCATACTTGCTGCCAGCCCAACACAAACAGTATGAATATCAGGCTTAACATGTTGCATTGTATCGAAGATACCTAATCCATCATAAACTGAGCCTCCAGGTGAATTTATATACATATAAATATCTTTTTCAGGATCTTCTGCTTCAAGAAAAAGTAATTGAGCAACAATTCTATTTGCAGTATCACTTGTGACCTGTTCTCCTAAAAATATTATTCTTTCTCTTAAAAGTCTTGAGTAAATATCAAATACTCTTTCACTTCCACCAGATTCTTCCAAAACTAAAGGGATCATAATAATATTTATCTGTTTATTAGATCTTAACGATATTGAGTCAACATACGCTATGGTTATTAAGGTTTACATATAAAAAATTGAAAGAAAAATTGACTGTCTCAGATAGCAAAAAGTTATTTCATGAACAATTTCCTTACGTTATTCCAGGATTATATAAAAGGATAGTTGATGAAATGCTTGTTGAACTAAATCTTTTAAATCACCAAAAAGAATTTATTCAAGATGATTTATTTTGCGTTGGTCTTACAGAAACATACAAAGAGTTGACGAGAGGTTACAAACCAGAGGAGCATTTGGTGATTCTTTTTGAATCATTATGTAATTCTTCAAATTTTGAGGCTTCAAAAATAAAAGAAATTTCTAAGAAAACACTTGAAGAATTTAATAAAAAATCATTAAAAGAAATTTCTATTTTATTAAAAGATAAAAGTACTTCTAATCTATACTCCTCAAGGATTTTGAATATAGGTATTTATTTAATTATAGCTAATGCTTCTGATTTCAATGAAGCAAAGGATTCAGAAAAAAATAAATTTATTTCAGATATTATTAATAGTTTAAATTTATCAGTTACTAAAGCAGAAAAAGATATTGGTATTTATAAAAGCAGTATTAAGAAAATGGAGCAAGCAAAAGAACTTCTTCAAGAAGCAAATAAAAAAAATAAGAAAAAAGAGAATAAATAACTATAAATTAAGGTTTATTTCTTAATCCGTCTCTGATCTTTCCAAGAAATATAAGAAATATAAATTACAGCAAAAGTTATTAGAGTTAGTAAAGTAAAAGATGCAAAAATAAGAAATTTATTTAAATAGTCCTCATATATAAATGATGGGAAAT
>QCSX01000004.1 GCA_003209065.1 Prochlorococcus sp. AG-670-N10 | reverse complement strand
TTTTAATATTTGATTTTTCTGAGAATTCTTTTGATGGTGGGAATAGTCTCTTTTCTTTAAGAATATTGTTGATTGAATGTTTCTTATCCAGTGTCATTAGATGAATCTAGCCAATATTATCAATTTATTATAATTTTCTAAAAATCATAATGTATTTTTAACTACAAAAATTTATTTTTTGATAAATCTAATAAAGACGACTAAGAACAAATTGGGGTAATGCTAACAAAGCTCTCTTATATTCTGACTCAGGTAGCCATAATATTGCTTCCTTTGAAAGAATAGCAAAATCCTCGGCTAATTTTCTAGAACGCTTAATAGCTTGTGAGTTCATGACAATATTCAAAGCATTATTTAAGTCTTCCTTTTCTACAAGCTCTCTATTTATTAAAACAGATAAATTTTTATTTTCTTCTAGAGCATACAAAACAGGAGCAGTAAGGTAACCACTAGCAAGATCACTTACAGCTGGTTTTCCTAATTGTTTATCGTTCCCTGTAAAATCAAGGATATCATCAACGACCTGAAAAGCTAACCCAATATTCTTCCCAAATTCGTATAAACAATTTAATTTATCGTCTTCTAAATTACTCAAAACCCCGGCAGCTTTTGTACTATTTGCAATTAAAGAAGCAGTTTTACAATAACTCTTATTAATATATTTTGAAAAGGTTTGTGCAGAGTCAAATCTATTTAGATTTTGCTTTATTTCACCTTCTGCTAAATCCATTATTACCCTGCTAAGTAATTTAACTACTTTTACATTATCTAAGTTTGCTAAATGCCAACTAGCTTGAGCGAATAAAAAATCTCCAGCCAGAACAGCTACTCTCGTGTTAAACCTACTGTGAACAGTATCAACGCCTCTTCTTGTTGAGGCTTCATCTACAACATCATCATGAACTAAAGATGCTGTATGAATCATTTCAGTAATCTCTGCAAGCCTTTTATGTTTAGTTGTTAAATTAAATTCTGGAGAAATAGCTTTTGAAATCAATAAAACGATCCCAGGTCTTAATCTTTTTCCTCCTGCACTAAATAAATGTTCCGCTGCAGCCTGAAGGATTGGATGACCTGCACCTATCAAATTTTTCAGTTCGAGAATAAGATCATCAAGATCATTTTCAACTGGTTGTAGAAGTTCTGTTACTGTGTTCATGATATCCCTCCTACATATATTAAAGAATCAAGCATTGCTTCGGAGGTTAACTAACCTAATTTCTTTATTAATTTCCAACCAATATTTTACTTTTTTAGAAAATTCTTTACTTTTTGAGCTGACATAGAAATTTACATTTTCTTGAGAGATACTCTTACAGCAGTCATTTTTTGGAATTAAGAATGAATTATTAAATTTATTTACTAAAGCAACGGAAGGATCAATAATTTTTATATTTGAAGGCAATTTATTTTGTATAACATCATAAATCAAAGGATAATGAGTACATCCCAGTATTATTTCTTCAATATTTTTTTTTAATAAAGGTTTTAGATATAAATCTGTTAAATAATTTAATTTATTTAAGTTGAGCTTAGTTTTTTCAATCTCTGGTACATATTCGGGACATTCTTGCTGAAATACTTTCACATTTTCTCCTTTAGATTCTATTATTTTTTTATAATATGATGTCTTAATTGTTGTGGGAGTTGCTAAAACACCAATATATTCTTTAGTTACTAATTCTGAAACTGAATTAATTAGATCAAATACAGGTATTTCTAGATAATTTTCTAAAATATCTAAGGCGCATGCATTAGTCGTATTACAGGCTATTAGCAATGCGTCCAAATTCTTGTCTTCAAACCAATTACAAATCTCTTTTGCAATAGCTCTTATTTGTTCAAAATCTTTATTTCCATAAGGCACTCTCTTGGTATCTGCTAAATAAAAAATCTCAAGATCCTTACTACTCTTTAGTAAATAATCAAGTATAGTAAACCCTCCTATTCCACTGTCAAAAATTCCTACTTTAAGTTTCATCCTGCTTTAGAAAGATATTCAAGAATGCCTTTGGTAATTGCATAAGCTATTCTTTTACGATGAATTGATTTTTCAAGCCTTCTAGCATCTAATCTTCCTGTTAGAAAACCTATTTCCACAAGGACAGCTGGCATCCTAGTATTTTTAATAACGAAAAACCTACCCTGTCTTACGCCTCTATCTGGACTCCCAGGAGAAACTTTAAGGATTTGTCTTTGAATTTTTTTTGCTAATAGTCGCCCCCTCCAGCCCGTATAATAAAAAGTTTCTAATCCGTTAATATCTCTTCTTTTACCTCTTGAGGCATTGGCATGTATGCTTACAAAAAGATCAGCATCAGTTCTATTAGCTACAGAGACTCTTAAAGGTAAATCCAAATCAACTTCATTATTTCTAGTCAATCTTACATTTACACCTTTTTCAGTTAATAAATTTTTTACTCTTTTTGAAACATCAAGTACCACATCTGCTTCTCTTAACCCACCTATTCCGATTGCTCCTGGATCTTGGCCACCATGACCTGGATCTATAACCACATAAAACTTATTTCTCTTAATATTCGGCAATCGTAAAAAGTCATAATTTCTTTTTCTTGAGTTAATTGGCTTTTTATTAGCCTCAAGATTGATAGTTGATTTACTGACGACACCCTCACCAATTTTTTTAAAGGAATTCTTTGGTAAAGAAAATAATTTAATTTTCCATCTGTTTTGATCTATACCTATAAGCTTCCAATTAAGAGGTTTCAAGTAATTTTTAGCCGAAAATTCAACAACTAATCTAGTTTTACCCTTAATTGGTTTACCCAATCTAATTTCTTTTATTGGACCATTTCCTTCTATGGTTCTTGGATTTTTAAGTTCTCCAGGGAAATCTATCCAAAATCTATCACCAAAAGTATTCCCTCCTTTTTGAAAGTAGGCCTTTAATTTTGAATTTGATTTAGTCCTTAATTCTAAAACTCCATTAGAATTTAAACTCCATGCAGCTAATGCACTAGATGATCTAGCAGGAGAAATACTTGAATTTAAAAGTAAACATAATGAAAAGAAACGAAAAAATTTATTAAAAAAAGACTTTGACATCATTCTTTGAAAAGTTTCGTTTTTCTATGTTTTAAGCTTGGCATCTGCTCTCTTATCTTTTTAACTCTCTCTTTATCGGCAGGAGCTATTGCTGCACCCTGTGTTTTTCCTGCATCAGACAAAACAGTCCCCCAAGGGTCTATAACCATGGCATGTCCATGACTTTGCCTTCTGCCGTAGTGAATTCCTGTTTGAGCAGGAGCTACTACATAAGATGTATTTTCTATCGCTCTTGCTTGCAGTAAGATTTGCCAATGATCTTTTCCTGTAAAAGCTGTAAAGGCTGCGGGGATCATAATAAGTTCAGCACCATTCAAAGAAAGGTTTCTATACAGTTCAGGAAATCTGACATCATAACAAATAGATAGTCCTATCTTGCAAAGGCCTGGCACATCGACAACTGGAGGATGTTCCTTGCCAGATAAAATAGTTGATGATTCTTTGTATAAATTACCATCAGGCAAATCAACATCAAAAAGGTGGATCTTGTCATATTTTGCTAAAACCTGTCCATCTTTCCCAAAAAGGGCTGCTCTATTAAAAGTATGACGATTATCACCTGCCGGAATGGGATAACCTCCACCTAAAAGAAAAACTTGATATCTCTGAGACATCGTTTTTAAAAAATTAGTACACTTTATTGATAATTCAGAAGCCAACCTTAGTTTTTCATTGTCTTCTCCTAAGAATGCAAAATTTTCAGGCAATCCAATTAATTCTGCTCCCCTTCTGGAGGCTAATTCAATCTGTTCTTCAGCTTCTGCAAAATTAGCTTCAATATTGGAAGTACTTGTAATTTGTAGAGCGGCAACCAAAAAATCAGTCAAGAATTTACTCCAAGATAAAAAATTTGCAAATTATGAGGCACGAATCACACCTCTTTCAAGTTGAGCAGGAACAATATCTAAACAATCAAGTTGAGAACAACACTTAAAATCATCTTCATAATCACCGAGACTTGTCAATCTTTTGCCGTGAGTTGCTGTCTTTAAACATTCTAGGATATTATTCTTCCAAACATTCCAAAGTGCTAATGATGCCTGCAATTCATCATTAGAAATATCTACATAAGAATTAGAATTTTCTATAATATACGATGCAAGTGCACCTGCAGCTAAAGAATCCTCTAATGAATAAGAACCCTCCCAACCACTACCTAAAATAAGAACGTTTTCCTTATTTAAAGACATTATCCTTTCAGCTACTGACTTTCTATTTGGAAGGCTCATTGCAAATAAGTACTCAACATTTTGAACTTTTTTTAATGACTTAGTACCATTTGTCGTACTCATAAATAGTCTTTTACCCTCAACAATCTCTTTCGTTACAGATAAAGGAGAATTCCCTAAATCAAAACCATTCATTGTTTTCCCGCCTCTCTCTGCGAGCATTATTCTTTTATCATCATCCCAATTGCTAGCGGTATCCTTTAATAAATCCAAATCAGAAAAAACTTGAATAGAATCTGCACCATTCTTCAATGCCCAAGAAATTGTTGTCGTAGCTCTTAAAACATCAATAACAACAGCAATTTCAGAATCCGTTTCTGGAACATCATCCGCAACATGGTAATAAGAAAGATTAATAATCAATTTCAACTCTAAATTCATTATAGAAAACAGTTACTTAACTTTGAATAAATTTTTTTAAAAACAAACTTATTGATAATATATATCTATGAAAAAATTTATAAAAATTTAACCAACTTATTAATTTGAATACTAATCAAATCCGCACCATCAAAGGTGGAGGAACTTTACAAGGGATAATAAAAGTTCCTGGAGATAAATCAATCTCTCACAGATCTTTGATAATTGGAAGTATTGCAGAGGGTGAAACTAATATTGAAGGTTTTTTATATTCTGAAGACCCACTTTCAACTGCAAATTGTCTAAGAAAATTGGGTGTAAATATTCCAGAAATAAAAAAGGATCAGCCTTTTACAATAAAAGGTTTGGGTATCAATGGATTTAAAGAACCCAAAGAAATTCTTGATTGCGGAAATTCAGGAACAACAATGAGGTTGTTAATGGGGCTTTTAGCTGGACAAGGAGGAAAGAATTTTATTTTAACTGGAGATAACTCTCTTAATGAAAGACCAATGGGAAGAGTTAGTAAACCATTATCCTTAATGGGAGGAAACATTTATGGCAGAGCAAATGGAACAAAAGCTCCAATTTCTATCAATGGAAAGAAACTAAAGGGTTGCGTGATTGGAACTCCAGTAGCTAGTGCTCAAGTTAAATCAGCAATATTATTAGCAGGATTGAATGCCTCTGGAACCACCTCAGTTATTGAACCAGCATCCTCAAGAGATCATACTGAAAGAATGCTAAAAGCATTCGGGGCTGAAATAAATATAAGAGGAGAATTGGGAAGAAATATAGTAATAAAATCAGGGAATAATTTGATAGGTCAAAATATATTGATCCCAGGAGATATCAGCTCGGCAGCTTTTTGGATGATTGCGGCATCAATAGTGCCGAAATCTGAAATTGTTATTAAGAATGTAGGTCTAAATCCAACGAGAACAGGAATATTGAATGTAATGGATAAAATGGGATGTAACTATAAAATAGTAGAAAAATCTACCATTGCAGGAGAACCAATAGGTTCTATATTTGTAAAGTCCGCAAATTATTTGAGACCGTTCAAAATAGAAGGTGATATTCTTCCTAAGCTTATAGATGAGATTCCGATACTTACAGTAGCAGCTTGTTTTTGTAGTGGAGTTTCAGAAATTAAAGATGCAAAAGAATTAAGAGTGAAAGAAACAGATCGATTAAAAGTTATGGCAAGACAATTAAATAAATTTGGTGCAAATATTTCAGAAAAAGAAGATGGTTTAATAATTAATGGTGAGTCTAAGTTTCATTCTGCTGAAGTTGATAGTGAAACTGATCATCGTGTATCTATGAGTCTTGCTATAGCTTCACTTCTCGCCAAGGGTTCTTCAAAAATTGCAAGAGCTGATGCTTCTAAAGTATCTTATCCAACTTTTTGGGACGATCTAGAAAAACTTATTAACTGAAATTAAAGAATTCTTGTCTGAATTAAAAGAGGTCTTAACTAAAGATGGCAGTATTTCACTAAGGAGTTCTTTGTTTCAAGAGAACTTCCATAGCCTGGAAGGAGCTTTAAAAGAAACTGAAATAAAATTCATAAACCCCTCTGATTTAAAAAGATTTAAGGATAAGTCTCTGAATGTTTTAGATATCTGCTTCGGCTTAGGATACAATTCAGCTTCATTATTTAATAACCTAATTAGACAAAATTCTTTTGTAAATTGGTATGCTTTAGAGATTGATAAAAAGCCTTTAGAATATTCTCTAGGAAATAAAGCATTTCAAAAGCTATGGCATCCTAAAGTTTTAAAAATATTTAAAGCATTATCACAAAATTCTCAATATAGAGATAAATCTTTTGACTGTGATATTTTATGGGGCGATGCTAGAGAAAAGATCAACAATATTCCTGCAAATATTAAATTTGATTTGATTTATTTAGATGGGTTTTCCCCTCAAAAATGTCCTCAAGTTTGGTCAGTTGAATTTCTTGAAAAAGTCACTCAAAAACTTAACCCTCAAGGATATCTAATAACCTACTCTTGTTCCGCTGCGATAAGAAGAACATTAAAAGATTTCGGTTTGAACATTTTTAATATTGAGCCAGATTTAGTCACTCAAAGATTATGGAGTAATGGGACAATTGCGGTAAAAAAAATTGATGAAAAGGTTATACAAAGTAATTTATATTTTAAAAAATTATCTTCGATGGAAGAGGAACATTTATTAACTAAAGCAAGTATCCCATATCGTGATCCTGCTTTAAGTTCAAATACAAAAGACATTATTCAAAAAAGAGTCAAAGAACAATTGTTATGTAATCTCAAGACTTCAAAAAAATGGAGAGATAAATGGGGAATGACGAAATAGAACTTAGACAGTAAAATTTAAATAAAACATCTTAATAAATATGTTAACTGTTGCGATATTAGCTGCAGGTAAGGGTACTAGGATGGCGAGCTCACTTCCCAAAGTCTTACATAAATTATCTGGAAAAACTCTCCTTCAAAGAGTTATCAATTCTTGTAATGAATTAAAACCACATAAAATATTTATCATAGTTGGGCACAAATCAAAGGAGGTTGAAGATTCAATAATTAAAAATAAAAACATTCACTTTATTGTTCAAAATCCACAAAAAGGAACAGGACATGCGATTCAAGTTCTTTCCAAGCAAGTAAAAAAACATGAAGGCAATTTGATGGTTCTGAATGGAGATGTGCCACTTATCAAAGCTAAAACTTTGAAAGAACTTATTAAATATCATGACTCAAAATCAGCCGATGTTTCCTTAATAACAACTAAGAAAAAAAATCCTCATGGCTATGGAAGAGTATTTACGGAAGATAATTTAATTGAAAGGATAGTCGAAGAAAAAGATTGCAATAAAGATGAACGTTCAAATTTATTGACGAATGCTGGAATTTACTGCTTTAGTTGGAAAAGTTTGTCAAAGATAATTAATTCTTTGAAAAGTAATAATAAACAAAAAGAAATATATCTAACTGACGCTATTACCTTACTGAAAAATTCTTATAGCTTTGAAGTCGAAGATAACGGAGAACTTCAAGGAATCAATAACAGAGTGCAATTATCAGAATGCGAAGAGACTATTCAATCCTTAATTAAAAAGAAACATATGACTGGAGGAGTGACTTTTATTAATCCAGCGAGTTGCACAATAAGTGAAGAGTCAATAATAGGATTAGATGTAATAATCGAAGCTAACACACATATAAGAGGAAACACTAAGATTTCTAATAATTGTAAAATCGGCCCAAATACTTTCATAAAAGATACGATAGTTAATGATAATTGCGAAATTATAAATTCAACTATTTTTAATTCAAAAATAATGGACCATGTAAAAATTGGTCCTTATAGCCATATAAGACCTAATAGTGAAATTTACTCTTATGGCAAAATTGGTAATTTTGTTGAGATAAAAAATAGCCAATTAGATAAAGAAGTTAAGGTTAATCATCTAAGTTATATTGGCGATTCTAAAGTTGGTAAATATACCAACATAGGAGCAGGAACTATTACAGCAAATTTTGATGGCACCAAAAAATATCAAACTAATATTGGGAGAAACTCTAGTATTGGAGCCAATACAGTTTTAATAGCGCCTATCAATCTTGGCGACTCAGTTACTACTGGAGCAGGCTCAGTAATTACTAAAGATTCTCAAAATAATTCCTTAGCTATTGCGAGAAGCAAACAAATAAATATTGAAAATTGGAAAAAAAACAAATCCCAAAATTAATAAATTGATTTAATAACTCTTTCAAGCTGCCAACTACGGCTACCTTTAATAAGGATGAAATCACCCCTTTTTGTATATTTATTTATAGTTTCTCCAACTTTATTAATCCCATTAAAGAATAAGAATTTAGTACTATTTTTTAAATAGTCTGCATAATAGATTTCATCATTTTTATCACAGATAAAAATACATTTTTTTATATCTGATCTATTTATAAAATCAAAAAGATCCTTATGATATTTTTTACTTTTATTACCTAATTCCTGCATACTCCCAAAAATTAGAAAATGATTATTTGGATTGTTTAATAAATTATCAATACATGCTTTTACAGATTCAGGAGAAGCATTATAAGTTTCATCATATATGGTAGTCCTATTTGATTTGAGAATTTTATTCCTTCCATTTAAACTGACAAAATTAAATTTGTTAGTATCTTTGAATTCTATTCCTAACTCTTTTGCAACCGCATATACAAATAAGAAATTAAATGCATTATGAAAACCTTGAAAAGATATTTCAAAGATCTTATCTTCTATGATTACAGAATTATTAGATCTATTATAAAATCCTTGCAAATTACTTTTATTTAAACTCTGAGCTTTTTGATTTTTATCTAGTAAATCTACTTTAATAACTCTTCCATTCCAATTTCTTTTTAAAGTTTCTTCTAAAAATAAATCGTTTGCAGGAATAATTACAACGCCCTTTGGGTTTAAATGTTTAGTTATTTCGCATTTTGCATAAGTGATATTTTCTTTTGAGCCTAGTATTCCAATATGAGAGCTTCCAATATTTGTAATAACTGCGATATCAGGTTCAGAAAATTTGGACAAATTTTCAATCTGCCCAAGGCCTCTCATTCCCATCTCAAGTATTAAAGTTTTATCTTTCAAGTCAGAATCAAGTATGGTGAGGCCTACCCCAATTTCATTATTAAAATTTAACTGACTTAATTTGATTTTTCCTAATTGCTTTAAAACCTCTCCCATCATTTCTTTTGTAGTTGTTTTACCAACTGATCCCGTAATTCCTACAACAGGTATATTTAATTTTCTTCTTTTAAATAATGCTAATTTCTGAAAAGCCTCTAAAGTATCTGGAACGGTCCAAAAAGGGAACTTATTAGGTAATAAATTCTGCATCCCATCTTTTATTACTACAGCTTTTCCTCCTTTTTTTATAACCTCATTAAGAAAATTATGTCCATCAAAATTTGTACCTTTTATAGCAATAAAAAGTTCGCGGTTTAATATTGTACGACTATCTAGACTTATATTTTTAAAACTTTGAAATTGATTTGTAAGATTATCCCAATTTTTTATATTACCTAAAATCTTATTAACATCAGGTACAGAAAAATCCATTAAAACTTAGATCACATTTTTTTAAGAGAAGGATCAGCAGATTGCCCATAAGAAAACTTTTCAATTTCAGCAATATCCGGGGATGGCGCCTTTATGCCACATACATCTTTATACATCGATTCATATTCTAATGCCGATCTCTGCCAACTAAATTCTTGACTCATAGCTCTGAGCTGTAATGATTTCCAACTATCTTTATGCCTAAATGCCTCCCACGATCTTACTAGAGCAGTATAAAAGTCAATCGGTTCAAATCGATCAAAACAAAAACCTGTACCACTATTATTTTCTGGATCATGAGGCAAAACAGTATCAACCAAGCCTCCAACTCTTCTTACTATTGGAATTGATCCATATCTCATGGCAAGTAATTGACTGATACCGCAGGGTTCAAATCGGCTTGGCATTAAGAATGCATCAGATCCTCCATAGATAAGCCTTGATAAAGAATCATCATAAGTAAGAAACACTGAAAATCTTCCAGGATAATCTAAGGCTAATTGCCATAATCCAGATTCTAAATATCTATCACCTGTACCTAAAATAGCAATTTGAGAATCTGTATATGCGAGTAATCTTCGGGAAACTTGCAAAACTAAATCAACACCTTTTTGGTCCACTAGCCTACTTACCATACCTAAAAGATATTTTTTACTATTGACTTCAAGTCCCATCTCTTTCTGAAGAATAATCTTATTTTCTGATCTGCTTTCTAAATTTTTAATATTGAATTGTGCAGGTAACACTTTATCTTTATCAGGATCCCATTCATTTAGATCAATCCCGTTGAGGATACCTCTTAATTTCCCAGAAATATAATTCAATAATCCCTCAAGACTTTCTCCATACTCATGAGTTTTTATCTCATCAGCATATGTTGGAGAAACGGCATTAACTCTATCTGCATACAACATTGCAGCGGCCATTGTATGGTCTCCATGCATATACCATGGACACCAGGTCATTTTTTCAAGCTTCCATCTCCATGGTCCTTGATATTTTAAATTATGTATCGTAAAAACAGTACTTACTTCAGGATCTTGATGCATCCATACTGGAATCATACCCGTGTGCCAATCATGGCAATGTAGAACTTGGGGCTTCCAATAATTCCAGGAAAATTCAGCAGTAGCACTAGCAAAAAATGTAAATCGCCAGTCTTCATCTTCTCCTCCATATATTTGGCCCGAATCAAAAGTTGGATGTCCAACTAGGTAGATTACGTAATTATGTATTGGATGTTTTGCTTCATACACAGAGAAATCATTTCCCATAGTATTTGCTCTAAATACTGGTTCGCTTGATACTTCTAGTAGATTCCATAATTTGCCATAGCCAGGGATTATAACTCTTACATCGTGACCAAGTTTTATCAATGAGGGTGGTAATGAACCAACTACATCTCCCATGCCTCCAACTTTGATCATTGGAGCGCATTCAGCAGCAGCAAGAAGAATTCTCATTAGATTATTTATTATAAAAAGTGCTTTTTAAAGAGTAAGAAGCTATTAAGGAGTCCATCCGTAATCAGAAAAATCAGGTGGACGTTTCTCAAGGAAGGCATCTCTGCCCTCTTGTGCTTCATCCGTCGAATAAAATAGCTGAGTAGTGTACCCAGATAATTCTTGAATACCTGCTATCCCATCACACTCAGCATTAAATGACGCCTTAAGTATTCGAATAGCAGTTGGACTATTTCGTAGAATCTCTCTTGCCCAGATTACACCCTCAGCTTCTAATTCTTCAATCTTTGTAATCGCATTTACTAATCCCATTTCTAAGGCTTCTTTCGAATTATATTTTCTACATAAAAACCAAATTTCCCTTGCCTTTCTTTGTCCCACTAATCTTGCTAAATAGCTTGAGCCAAATCCCGCATCAAAACTCCCAACTCTAGGACCTGTTTGTCCAAATATTGCATTTTCAGACGCAATACTTAGATCACAAACAAGCTGTAAAACTTGCCCTCCCCCTATTGCGAAACCGGGGACTAAAGCTATAACCACTTTTGGTAAAGTTCTTATTAACCTCTGCAATTCCAATACATTTAGTCTTTGATTACCCTCATCATCTTCGTATCCATTTTGACCTCTAATACTTTGATCCCCTCCTGAACAAAACGAAAACACCCCTTTTTTATCTGGACCTGCACCTGTTAGAAGTACAACTCCGATCTTCTCATCGTTTCTAACAAGATTGAAAGCATCTAACATCTCACAAACTGTTTTTGGACGAAATGCGTTTCTTTTCTCAGGTCGATTAATTGCGATTCTTGCTATCCCATCTCCACTATTATGAAACAAGATATCTTCATAAGATTTCCATTCTGTCCAATTTGAGTTAGTTTTTCCAGGTAATATTTTCATAGATTTAGATAGTTTGAAAAAGTAAATTCATTAACTTGTGAGAATTTTTTTAAGATTAAATTTCTTCCTTTCATTTCGTTTTCAACATTAATATCGACTTTAATTATTACTGATTTTTGCATAGAAAGGCTCCATTCAAAAGCTTCTCTTAACTTATTCAAATCTGAAACATTTTTAATTGGTACTTGATAACCTTTTGCTAGGTTTTCCCAATTTATAGATTTAGGCATTATGAAAAGTTTCTTTAATTCCTCTTCTTCTAAATTATTTTTATATAAATTATTAAATATATTTCCACCATTATTGTTGATTAATAAGATAGTTAAATTTAATTCAATTGCATTTTCAATGAGAAACCCATTGATATCATGAATTAATGCCAAATCTCCAGTTACCAGAAGTAAAGGTTTAGTTATTCTTGCAATACCTAAAGCAAGTGATAAAGTGCCATCTATACCTGAAGCCCCTCTGAAGCTGAAACATTCCCTTGTTAAAGTCGCATTTTCAGAGAATGTGAGCCAATCTCTAATAGGACTACTAGCTGAGAGCATAATAGGATAATTTTCTGGCCAAATTTTTGGTACAAAATTTGCAAGTTTATATTCTGTTATTTCAGTATTTGAAAATACTTGTTCTTTTAAAATTTCCTTTATTTTTGCCCCTTCTTTGATTAAGATTTTTCCCAAATTGATTAAAGGTTTAATCTTTTTATTGTCATTTGAAGATGCTCCTAAAAGTTGGTTAACAAAATTTCTTATTCCAAAATCATATTCTAAAGATTTTTTTATAGGATCTAGTTTTCTTATATTATTTTCTTTTACAAGAATTTGTAACCCTTCAAAATTTAATAAAAAATCCTCTAAATCATTAGAAGATGAAAGAGGACCAAGCCTCAAGATCTGATCACATTGAATAATATTTTTATTTGTTTTAAGAATTAATTCCCAATTTTCAACTAAACCTCTCAATTCAGCTGAAACGCCTGAAACAGGATCAACAAGAACAGGCCATCCTGTAATTTCTTGTAATTTTTTTAAAGCACTATTAAAAGAATCCAAATCTTTAGTAGAACCCTGATATGGGCCAACAATAATAATTCCAGGATTAGACAAATTTATCCTTTTAAAACATTTTTCAGAAAATTGAATATTTTTGTTCTGATTATCATTTTTTAAGAATTGATAGGTTTTTTTTAAATAAAATCTTTCAAAAACCTCGAAATTCTTTTTTTTATTATTCAAAGATATATCTAAAGGTTTTTCAAATGGAATATTTAAATGAATAGGTCCAGGCGATTGGAGTATTTGTTTTTTTATAGTTTCTACTATTTTCAAAATGTCATCATCATTATTTTCATGAATTCCATTTAAATTAGTACTCAAATTACTTCTACAAACTGAATTCAAAAATTCCTCTTGATTTACTGTTTGATTAGAACCACAATTTTTTAACCTTGAAGGTCTATCAGCTGTTATAAATACAATTGATTTACATGATTTATCTGCTTCAATGGCTGCAGGCAATAAATTACCAACTGCGGTTCCAGATGTCGTAACAACTAATGAAACATCTCCAGATGCAGTAGAAATTCCAAGTGAATGAAACCCAGCAGATCTCTCGTCTATGGAATTAAATACATTTAAGATCCTACGTTTATTTAACTCTCCTGCGGCTATTGCTAAAGGAGCTGATCTACTGCCTGGACATAAAATTAAATTTTTAACCCCTATTTTTGTAAAAAGATCTAAAAGTTGTAAACTTCTAAAGAAATTTTGGCATTCTATAGATGATGTCATAATTTATATAAATACTTTAAAATTTCTTTTTACAAATAAATAATTAAATAATGCAAAATCCAGCAGGGAAAAAAAGTTCAATACTAAATGATTTTAAAAATCTTTTTATTTGGATAATAATTGCTTTAATTATACGATGGCAAGTAATCGAACCAAGGTGGATTCCCTCAGGATCTATGCTCCCGACCCTTCAAATCCAAGACAAAATATTAGTTGAAAAGTTAACTCCAAAAATAACCTCTAAATCAAACTTATCTAAATTAAAAAATAAAATCATTGTTTTTAATGTTCCAGAACAATTAATTGAAGCTGGGTATGAATCAGATATTGCGTTAATCAAAAGGGTAATTGGGGTCCCTGGAGATAAAGTAGAAGTAAAAGAAGGTAATTTATATTTAAATGATATTGCTCAAAATAATTATATTTCTGATAAGAACATCAACTATTCGACAGGTCCATATTATGTTCCTGAGAAATCACTATGGGTAATGGGAGATAACAGAAATAACAGTATGGATTCACATATATGGGGATTTCTTCCTTATGAAAAAGTAATAGGAAAGGCTATTTTTAGATATTGGCCATTAAATAAAATTGGTCCTATTCGGTTCCCTGGTCTTAATAATGTAGGTTAAAGGGTTCATGGTGTTGTAAGGTTTTTATAAGTTGAAGATGCATAAATGTTCAATCCTGAATTTCTAGCTACTGAAAATAATGATCCAAATGATGAGAATGATTTGATTCAATATCTACAAAAACAGTCTCCAGAAGTTTTGCAGAGAGTAGCCAAATCGGCTAGTGAAGATATTCAAGAAATAATAAGGCACAATGTTCAAGGTCTTCTAGGGATGTTGCCATCTGATCAATTTGATGTAAAAATAACATCTTCAAAAGATAATATCGCTAATTTACTTTCTTCTGCAATGATGACAGGATATTTCTTGAGACAAATGGAGCAAAGGAAAGAGCTTGAACAAACACTAAAAAGTGATGAAGAAATGGCCATTGAGGAAGAATAAATCTCTAAACATTTACTTTTTTTGGAATTATCCCCAATTCAAATAATTTTTTATATAAATTAACAAGGAATTTATTATCATCTGGTAATTTATTCCATTTATCTGAATTAATTTCATCTATCAAATTCTGACAATTTTCTTCTTTGAAATTAATAGGGGCAGAATAATGAGCTGATATCAAATATTCCATGTTTTCATAAGTTTTAATTTTTTCTAGCCATCCAAGAAGTACTTGTTTTGATCTAGGAAATATTAAATTTTGCAAAACAGGAGCAATTTGAATCTTTGGAATATTTTCACCCATAATTTCAACTAAAGATGATTCCCAATCTTCATCCCATAAAAAAGGGTAAATTCCAAAATGTGATTTCTTATTTCGAAGACCTTCTTTAAAAGAGTATTTGATAATTTGTTTCAGAGAGGGAATATTTAATTTTCCTGGTTTTAAAAAAGATGAAAACAATACAATTCTTGCCCAACCTTTTTTTCTAGATTCAACGTTATCAAGAATAGGTTCATCGCCTCGATCTCTCGAATGAAATAATAAAGGGGTTGGATCGAAGTCAAATATTTCTGGAGGTGTTGATTCGATGCCAACTATAGCGTCTGTAACATGTAGTGTCCTTGTTGAAAGATGAAAACAACTCACCTCCTGGTATGTTCCAAGTCCTAAATTCAAAGGCCCTAATGAAGACCATTTAAAACATTCTTCATAAGGAGTTCCATCTTTAAAAAGTATCTTTGTCCGTTTCGACGGGATTCCAAGAAAATCTAAAGGAAGATTAATAGGAAAACTCCATTGGCCAGGACATAACCAAATCTCAGCATCCTTGAAAACTCTAACTAATGCTGGTAATCCAATTTTATGTTCTAATCCAGAAGCACTAGGGAGCACAATTGTTTTTACTTTTCCATAAATGGAAATTAATTCTTCTAATGCATTTACAAGTTCCTTCGTAGGAGGTAAAGGGTTAATTAGCATTAGTCCATTATTAACCTTAATTATTGTCATTCTGATTGGCACTGCAACATAATATAAACCCTGAATCTGTTCCAAGGACCATATTTCGTTAGGAATTATTTCTCTAAGAATAGTTTTCTTTTTTCCATATGGATATAGGGGAAATAAAGGCCACCAATTCCAACTTTTATTATTTAGGTAATTTTCCATTTTTCACTAATAACTAGAAAATAATTTTTTAAATTTAAATATCCCGTATCTTGGAGCAAATAAAAAAGCAAATAAAAATATAAATGTTTGAACTAATACAATTGAGCCGCCAGTTTCAAGATCAAACCAAAAGCTAAAATAAATCCCTAATACACTTGAAATAATTGCACTAATTACTGAAATGATGGTCATATTATCAAACTTATCTGTTAATAAATATGCCGTTGCACCAGGAGTAATCAGCATTGCAACAACCAGAACTATTCCAACAGATTGTAATCCAACTACAGCCGCTAAAGACAAGCATGTAAGTAATAAATAATGAAGAAATAAGACATTAATTCCTACTGTTTTTGCGTGTCTTGGATCAAAACAATAAAGTATTAAGTCTTTCCTAAAAACTGACAATAGTATTACCACTAATAGAGAAATAAATACCGTCTGTTTTACATCTGAGAGAGAGATCCCTAGAGGGCTACCAAAAAGAATTGAGTGAAGATCAATATTACTTTTAATCTTTGAAACTAAAACTATTCCAAGAGCAAAAAAACCTGTAAAAACCAAGCCAATTACGGTATCTTCTTTAACTCTGGATTTTTGTTTAACAAAGCCTATTAAAGCTACAGAACCCACTCCAAAAATGAAAGCCCCAAGCGAGAAAGGAAGTCCCAAAGCATAAGCCACAACAACACCAGGCATTACAGAGTGAGATACCGCATCTCCCATTAAAGCCCAACCTTTAAGTGTTAAATAACTAGATAAAAATCCACAAACAGCTGCTACTAATGAGCTCATCAATAGAGCTTTTCTCATAAATTCATGAGATAAAGGATCTGCTACAAAAGAAGTTATGTTTGTAGATAAAAAGCATAGATCCATAAAACTAGATTTTAAGATTCAGGTCCAAACAAGACATCTGGCGACATCCCTCCAAAAGTACTTGTAATATTTTCTGGGGTAAATACTTCCGAAGTCTCTCCATATGCAACAACTGTCTTATTTATTAAAAGAACTAAATCACAAAATTCACGAACATGAATCATATCATGAGTAGATAGCAAAATTGTTTTTCCCTCATTTTTAAATTGAATAAATAATTCTGAGATAAGTTTCTCAGTTCTAATATCAACTCCTGCGAAGGGTTCATCAAGTAATAGTATTGATGCCCGTTGTGCAATAGCTCTTGCTAAAAAAGTTCTTTTCCTTTGTCCCCCAGATAAATTGGCAATTGGGGTAGATGAAAGTTCCATAAGATCAACTCTTTCTATAGCATCCTTAACAGCTTGAATATCTGATTCTCTTGGCGATCTCAGAATATTCATTGACCCATATCGACCCATCATTACAACATCCCATACACTTACTGGAAATTGACTATCAATTCCTTCACTTTGAGGAACATATGCAATTGACTGATCTTGTTGAGCAATTCTTAAAGACTCACCATTTATTCTTATTTTACCTTTTGAGATATTTACAAAACCAGTTAAGGCGTTAAAAAAAGTTGTTTTCCCCGCACCATTCATTCCTACTAATCCACAAATTTGTCCAGCCTTTAATCTTAAATTCGCATCATATAAAGCAACTTTTCCGTGATAATCAACACAGATATTTTCTGCATCAATTCTATAACTTTTATAATTAAGTTCATCCATATTTTTAATTGAGGCCTATTTTAATAAGAGTCAAATTATGTTGAAGCATTTTTAAATAAGTATTAGCACTCTTATTATCATGAGAAAGGGAATCAACAAAAAGATCTCCCCCAAACTTTGCTCCTGTTTCACTGGCAACAACCATTTGTGATTTATTACTTACAGTGCTTTCACAAAAGACTGATGGGATATTTTTATTTTTTACCAAAGAAATTGTTCTTGCCATTCTTTTAGGTGTAATTTGACTTTCAGCATTAACTGGCCATAAATAAGCTTCTTTTAATCCGTAATCATTTGTGAGATAAGAGAATGCCCCTTCACAAGTTACTAGATACCTATTATTTTTCTCAAGATTATTAATAAAAAGTGAAAAATCTTTATCTATTTTAGCGATTTTATTCTTGTAAATTTGTCCGTTATTTTTAAATGATTCTGCTTCCGATGGTTTTAGTTCTGATAAAGAATCAACGATAACATCTACATAAATCATTCCCCTTTTAGGAGAAATCCACGCATGAGGATTAGGTTTACCTTTATAGAAATCTTCACTTATAAAAATCGGTTCTAATCTATTTGAAATAGTTACTCTCTTAATTTGTAAGTTTGAAACAAATTTCTCAGCCCACAATTCAAATCCAAATCCATTATCAAAAAAAACAAAGGCTTTGGAAGCTTTTATAAGATCACTTGGAGTTGGCTGATAACCATGAACTTCAACTCCTGGTTTAGTAATTGATTTAACAACAAACTCATCTTTAGCAACATTTTCAATAATATCTGCCAGGACTGTAAAACTTGCCAAAATTATTTCTTTGTTAGTTTCTTTTTCAAACGCAGTCCTTTTGCAAGAATTTGCGGTAAGAAATATTAGAAAAGAAAATACAAAGAGCAATAACTTTTTTTTCATAATTTTCTTTACAGTAAGTCTAAATTTTGGAATTATTAGGTGAGTCGAATCAATGGAATATTTAACTCTGGTATCAAAGATTTCCAATTTATTTTTTCATTTTCAAAGGCTCTTTCAACGATCTTATCGGAGTTTTCTTTTATAAATTCCAAATCAGGTTCTGAGACTCCTTTTGTTAAAGCCATGAAATCGGCCAATGAACTTGATACTACTCTTGTTAAATATGCTGCGCTTATTGCTTGGAATGCCCCAGTTACTAACCAATTTGGGCCATGCAATTTTGTTAAGCCTATTAAAGTCTGACCACTCCATTCAATTACTCCCTGTGCAATTGCAGTCTTGATTATTTGTTTTGATACTTTATCCAATATTTCTGGAGACCAATTACATCCCCATATAGACTTAATTTCTTTAATCATTAAAGAATTTAAAACAGTCATTGATAAGACATCTATTGATGGAATCGGAGACAAGAAAACAGAAGTAGCAACAATAATTTGATTTCTCCTCTGTAAATCCTTCAACTGCATTCTTCTTATTCCCTCAATCTCAGATTGCCAATTCGTATGCAATCTCTTCAAAAGTCTTTTTTTAGTATTTTCAATATTATTTGAACTTATAAAAAACTTACGCAAAGAAAAAGGTATATTTGCAAAGCTATTTTTAGTTTTGTCAATTCTAATTATTCTGTTTGCATATTCTCCTGAAATCTGAGCCTTAACTTCCTCTATTTCATTATTAAAATCTAATCCTTTTGTAAATGATGCAACTAACCAAATGGGCATATTATTAGGAAGTTTTTCTAACCACAAAAAATCATTAGCGGATAAAGGTAATTTTAAAAAATACAAAATAGCATCGCTATTTAAAATTACTTCAGGAACAATTTCAGAAGAATTATATTTTGGAAGTTTTTCCATAAAATTCAATTTAAACTTATCTTCTTTAAAGTAATTTTTAAATAATGTTGCATTCGAGTCAAAATTCTTCTGCCCAATACAATAAATCTCCTCTTTTTTCTCTCTATTTAGGATTAATTCAAGAGCTTTTTTTCTATTAATATTTTGTTTTTCTAAATTATTATGTAATTCAATTTCCTCGAAGAAATCTAAATCTTCATTACAAAGTTTTATCCAACCCTCTAAATCCTTTGGCTCTTTAAATTTTGGCTTTTCACTCTTTAAGTAAAAATATCCCCCAAAACATAAAATAAAAAAGCCTATTGAACCGCCTGCAAAATTTATTAAATCACTTAAAAACCATTCTCCAAAACCTAAAAAAAGTAGAATTATAAATATATTTTTTTTGGGGAACTTTATTAAATCCTTTAAAAAGTTTTCTTTACTAATATCAAACACAATACTTTAATATCCTTGTTCTTCTACTTTAGTGCAAGTTGTGAATGAAAAAAAGAAAGATTACATAACTCTTCAATTATGGATAAAAATTTTTAAAGTTCAATTTAAGACTTCTTGCATAACTAGGTGGTAAGTTAATAGACTGTTTAAATAAAAAAAAGAATCTCTAAGATGTCAAATTCCAATTACGACAATAATTATGGTCAAGAGAACTACAGAAGCCGTGGTAATAATGATAGATCTAGCTTTAGGAACAGATCTGGAGGAAATAGAGACGGAGGAGGATTTCGAATAAGATTAAGTGATAATGAAATGAAAGCTGTTAGATCAATACAGGAAGCTTTTCAACTTAAATCTACGGTCGCAGTTTTAGGATTTTCAGTTAGAACACTTAGCGAAATGATTGAAGATAAAGATTTAATGGAATCGATAACAAAATTTGCAAAAAATAACAAAAACACATCATCACCGAGTAAGGCGACAGCTTCTGAAAACAGAAGTAAAAAAGTAGTTCCTGATCCTTTTGCAAGGCCAGTTAAAAATACACCTAGTGAACAGGCTCAAACTAATAAAGAAGAAATTAAAGAAGAAATCAAAGAAGAAATCAAAGAAGAAATCAAAGAAGAAATCAAAAAAGAACAAGAAGAAGTGGATGACAAATAAAAAAAGGATCCTTTCTGGTGTTCAACCTACAGGAGATTTACATATTGGTAACTGGCTTGGAGCAATAAGCAATTGGGTTTCACTCCAAGAGAAGCATGAAACATTCCTTTGTGTAGTTGATTTACATGCAATTACTACAGAATATGACCCCAAACAACTTTCTAAAAATACACTTTCCACTGCAGCCTTATATGTTGCTTGTGGTATAGATCCTAAGATTTGTTCTATTTTTGTTCAAAGCCATATATCTGCACATTCAGAACTTTGTTGGATATTAAATTGCATGACTCCCATAAATTGGATGGAAAGAATGATCCAATTTAAGGAAAAATCTGTTCAGCAAGGAAATAATGTTTCTATTGGATTATTTGATTATCCAATCTTAATGGCTGCGGATATTTTGTTATACGATGCTGATTATGTTCCAGTAGGGGAAGATCAAAAACAACACTTAGAACTTGCCAGAGATATTGCACAACAGAGAATTAATGCCAAATTTAGTAAGAAAGAAAACATATTGAAAATTCCTCAACCAATAATTATGAAAAAAGGTTCAAAGATAATGAGCTTAAATGATGGATCAAAAAAAATGAGCAAAAGTGACATTAACGAGGGTAGTAGAATTAATTTGTTAGATACTCCTGAAATAATTACAAAAAAAATAAAAAGAGCTAAAAGTGATAGTTCTATGGGTATGGAATTTAACAATCCCAAGAGGCCTGAATCCAGAAATCTTTTAATGATTTATTCATTATTAAGTGGTAAAGAAGTTTCTGAATTAGAGAACGATTTATCTCAAACAGGATGGGGGACATTTAAAAAAATATTTACAGAACAAATAATAGAATCGCTTAAACCTATTCAAGAAAAATATCGGGTTCTGATTAACGATCCATATGAGTTAAATAAGATACTTATCCAAGGTAAAGAGAAAGCTGAAGCAGTCGCAAATAAAACCCTTAGTAGAGTTAAATCTGAATTAGGATTCTTTGAAATAGGGAAATAAATCATGCCAGAAATAACATTGCCAGATGGATCAAAAAAAGTGTTTGAAAAGCCGGTAACGATTAAAGAAATAGCTCAGAGTATTGGAACCGGCTTAGCCAAAGCAACAATTGCGGGAAAAGTAAATGATGTTCTTTTTGATGCAACACTTCCTATAGATAATGATTCTAAAGTGGTAATAATTACATCTCGTGATAAAGAAGGTATTGAGATAATTAGACATTCTTTTGCTCATTTGATTGGTCATGCCGTTAAACAACTTTATCCAAAAATAAAAATGGCAATTGGTCCAGTAATTGATAATGGTTTTTATTATGATATTTTTTCTGAATATAGATTTACGCCTGAGGATTTAATAAAAATAGAGAACAGAATTAATAACTTAATTAAAAAAAATTATGATGTTGAGATTTTACAAGTTACCAAAAAAGAAGCAATTAAAACTTTTCAAGAGAGAGATGAAACTTTTAAATTAAGAATAATTGAAGAGATTCCTGATGAAGGTCTAATCAATTTATATAAACACGAAGAATATATTGATATGTGCAGAGGTCCTCATGTTCCAAATACATGTCACCTTAGACATTTTAAATTATTAAAGTTATCTGGTTCTTATTGGAGAGGTAATAGTGAAAATGAATCATTACAGAGAATATATGGAACTGCTTGGGCTAAAGAGAAAGAACTCAATGATTACTTAACAAGAATCGAAGAGGCCGAAAAAAGAGATCATAGAAAACTTGGAAAAAAGCATTCACTCTTTCACATACAAGAAGAATCTCCAGGTATGATTTTTTGGCATCCAAATGGATGGACAATCTACCAAGTTCTTGAAAAATATGTAAGAGAAATACTTAATAAAAATGATTATCTAGAAATTAAAACCCCTCAAGCTGTTGATAAATCTCTTTGGGAAAAATCAGGTCATTGGGATAAATTCAGAGAAGATATGTTCACTACGGCATCAGAAAATAGAACTTATGCAATAAAACCAATGAATTGTCCATGCCATATTCAAGTATTTAATCAAGGTTTAAAAAGTTATAAAGATTTACCTATTCGCCTTGCTGAATTTGGTTCTTGTCATAGAAATGAACCCTCTGGCGCATTGCACGGTTTAATGAGAGTTAGAAATTTTACTCAGGACGACGCACACATTTTCTGTACTGAAGAACAAATACAAGCTGAAGTGTCTACTTTCATTGATCTTGTTTTCGAGGTTTATAAAACTTTTGGTTTTGATGAAATTATTATCAAATTATCAACCCGTCCTGAGAAAAGGGTGGGTAGTGAAAATATTTGGGATAAATCAGAAGAGGCACTTATGAAGGCTCTTGATAATAAAAGTCTTAAATGGGAATTACAGCCTGGAGAAGGGGCTTTTTATGGTCCAAAAATAGAATTCTCTTTAAAAGATTGTCTTGATAGAGTTTGGCAATGTGGAACAATTCAAGTTGATTTCTCAATGCCTATAAGATTGGATGCAACTTATGTAGATTTAAATAACGAAAAAAGAAATCCAGTAATGCTACACAGGGCAATTTTGGGATCTTTTGAAAGATTTATAGGAATCTTAATAGAACAATATGAAGCCAAATTCCCAATCTGGCTTGCACCTTATCAAATAATTTTGTTGAGCATTACGGATAGGAATATTGAGAAATGTTTGAAATTTAATCAATTAATAAATACTAAAGGATATCGTTCGAAAGTTGATATTAGAAATGAAAAAATAGGCTATAAGATAAGAGAAGCAACTATTGGAAGAATTCCTTTAATTGCAGTTATTGGCGATAAAGAAGAACAAGTTGATTCAGTTGCTTTAAGAGCCTTAGATGGAAAAAATTTAGGAATTTTTAAGTTAGATGATCTCTATAAACTAATGAATAATTTAATAGAAAAAAAAGGAAGAACAGAATAATTTTTGCAGATGAATTTTCTTGCTTGTGATCTAGGAGGTACAAAAGTTCTTTTAGGAATTTTCAAAAAGGAAGTTAATGCTGATTTTCCAAATTTAATTTTTAAAAAAAAATATGTATCCTCTGAATGGAATTCCATTGATTTAATTTTAGAAGATTTCTTAAAAAATCAATGCAAAAATATTAATCATCCTTTATCTGCTTGTTTCGCTGTAGCAGGTCCTATATCCAATAACAATGCAGAAATTATTAATTTGTCATGGAATATTTCTGGCGATAGATTAAAAAAGAAATTTAAATTTATAAGTTGCGAGCTAGTAAATGATTTTGCAGTGCAAATTTATGGATTACCTTTTTTAAATAAAAGTCAATATTCTACTATTCAAAATGGAGACCAGTCAGCAGGCGTCAATAAAGATTTGCATGCCATTGTTGGAGCGGGGACTGGTCTTGGCATTGCAAAAGGCATAATATCTGGAAGTAAAGTAAAAGCCTTGGCTAGTGAAGGTGGTCATGTTGAATACTCTCCGAAGTCAGAATTAGAATGGGAATTAAAAAATTGGCTCAAATATTCCTTAAAAATTGAAAGGATATCTTGTGAAAGAATTATTAGTGGTACTGGGTTATCAAGAATAGCCGAATGGAGACTTAGCAAACCTGATGCCAAAAACCATCCTTTACAAAAATACCTAAAAGAATTGAAAATTTCAGATAAATTGAGAAAAGAAATACCTCAAAAAATTTGTAATCTTTCTAATCAGGGGGATGTCCTAATGATTCAAGTGGAGAGGATATGGTTAGATGCTTACGCCTCTTTATTGGGAGACGTTGCTCTTCAAGAATTATGTTTTGGAGGCTTATGGATTTCTGGAGGGACCGCTCCAAAACATTTCATAAACTTTAAATCAGGTTTATTTATGAAACAATTTTCAGATAAAGGAAGATTAAAAGATATTCTTAAAAATATACCTGTGAATGTAATCTTAGATGAAGAGTTTGGACTATTTAGCGCAGCCTGCAGAGCAAAAATCCTTTCACAAATAGAATAGTTTTCATATGTCTTCACCAGAAGTAGGAAAAAAAATAATAGTAACAGTTCCTTCTACAACCGCTAATCTTGGCCCAGGATTCGACTGTCTTGGTGCAGCAGTAGATCTATATAACGAATTTGTTTTTACAAGAATAGATGGAGGCGGAGATCGATTTGATTTGATAATGGAGAGTACCGATGGTAATCACTTAAGAGGAGGCCCAGAAAATTTAGTTTTTAGGGCTGCGCAGAAAGTATGGGAAAGTGCCAATATCAAACCTTTTGCACTTGAAGCTAGGGTAAAATTAGCAGTCCCCCCTGCTCGCGGACTAGGGAGTAGTGCTACAGCAATAGTCGCAGGACTAATCGGAGCAAATGCGATAATGAACTCACCTTTACCTAAGGAAAAGCTTTTAGAACTTGCAATTGATATTGAAGGTCATCCCGATAACGTAGTTCCTTCTCTTTTGGGGGGTCTTTGTTTAACTGCTAGGTCATCTTCTCAGAGATGGAGAATTATTAGATGTGACTGGCACGAATCCATTAAAGCTGTAGTTGCAATACCTGCTATACGTCTAAGTACCAGTGAAGCAAGGAGAGTAATGCCGAAGAATGTACCTATTTCTGATGCAGTAACAAATATGGGGGCACTTACCTTATTACTAAATGGCTTAAAAACTGGTAATGATGAATTAATAAAAGAGGGAATGTTTGACAGATTACATGAACCATACAGATGGAAGCTTATTAAAGGTGGATTGGAAGTTAAAGAAGCCGCATTAAAGGCTGGTGCTTTAGGTTGTGCCATTAGTGGAGCAGGGCCAAGTATCTTAGCTTTGTGTAAAAAAGATAATGGTAGAGAAGTCAGTCAAGCCATGGTAAAAGCTTGGGAAAACTCAGGCGTGGCAAGTAGAGCGCCATATTTGAACGTTCAAACATCAGGTAGTCAATTTAGGGATATCTCAGGTAAGTAGTTTTACTTAGGCATTTTTAATGTTATAGTCTCAAGCTAGAACAACTTCAACTAGAATAAAAAAACTATTCATTATTATATGAATTTAGAATCTTTTCCTTTACTATCATCTATTGTTTTATTACCCTTAATTGGAGCATTGATAATGCCTTTCTTAAGTTCTAAGGAAGGAGAAGATAATACACTTCCAAGAAATATCTCATTAGGTTTTTTATTTATAGATTTTTTACTCATAATTGGAGTACTTTTCCAAAAATTTGATACAACAAATAGCTCACTACAGCTTGTTGAAAGATTAACTTGGCTACCCTCAATAGGCTTAGAATGGTCTCTAGGGGTAGATGGATTATCTGCACCATTAGTAGCTTTGAGTGGATTAATTACATTTTTATCCGCTGCAGCCAGTTGGAAGATAAAGAAAAAATCTAATTTATACTTTGCTCTTTTATTAGTTCAGGCCTCAGCTCAAGCACTAGTTTTCCTTTCTCAAGATTTCTTATTATTTTTCTTAGCATGGGAATTAGAATTGGTTCCTGTTTATTTACTTATTGCGATTTGGGGAGGCAAGAAGAAATTATATGCAGCTACAAAATTTATTCTATATACTGCCTTAGCGTCTTTACTAATACTTATAAGTGGGCTCGCACTTGCATTGAGTGGCGATACATTTACCCTAAACCTTACCGAATTAACAACTAAACATGTAACAGGTAGTCTCGCATTATTATCTTATCTAGGATTTTTAATAGGTTTTGGAGTTAAACTTCCTATCTTCCCATTGCATACTTGGTTACCTGATGCTCATGGGGAAGCTAATGCTCCAGTATCGATGTTACTAGCGGGAATCCTTTTAAAGATGGGGGGATATGCTCTCTTAAGATTCAACGTTCAAATATTACCCGAAGTGCATCTACAACTTGCGCCTGCTTTAATTATTCTTGGAATTATAAATATAATCTATGGAGCTTTAAATGCATTTGCACAAGATAACGTAAAAAGAAGAATCGCATGTAGTTCAGTAAGTCATATGGGTTTTGTTCTTCTCGGCATTGGAGCTGTTGATGCTTTAGGTATAAGCGGAGCAATGCTTCAAATGATAAGTCACGGACTTATAGCAGCAGCTATGTTCTTCGTCACGGGCTCCTTCTATGAGAGAACAAATACTCTTTCAATTCCAAACATGGGTGGTTTAGCAAAGGTCTTACCAATAACATTTGCTTTTTTCTTGGCGAGCTCACTAGCTTCCCTGGCCTTACCAGGAATGAGTGGATTTATAAGCGAAATCACCGTATTCTTGGGGATCACAAGTCAAGAGGGGTTTAGCTCTCTTTTTAGATCAATCACAATTCTTATTGCAGCAATTGGTCTTGTCCTAACGCCCATATATCTTCTTTCGATGTGTAGAAGAGTATTTTTCGGACCTAGAATTCCTGCACTAGCTACAGTAAAAGAAATGAATGGTAGAGAATTGACAATCGGGTTCAGTTTATTATTGCCTACTTTAGTAATAGGTTTTTGGCCAAAAATTGCTATAAATTTATATGAATCTTCAACAAACGCTCTCAGTCAACAACTAACTTTAGCTAAATTAATTGGGTTCATCTCAAACATTAGTCAATTTAATCTTTGATAAAATGGAAAATTCAATTTTTAATTACGGTGAATTACCAGAATTTAACAAATTTTCTTCCGATAGAATTAATCAAGAATTTCCAAGCGTAATAGAAAAGATAAATCTAGATTTCAAAAAAATTGAAAAGTTTTTATCTAATTACTTAGAAAAAGAAAATTTAGAATGGGACAAAGTAATCAATCCTTTAAATGATGTTAATGAGATTCTAAGGTGGAGTTGGGGAGTTATAAGTCATCTTAATGGAGTAAAAAATTCTGAAAGCTTAAGAAAAATTTACTCAAAGTTTCTACCTGAAATTATTAATTTAAGTAATAAGTTTGGACAAAGTAAAATTATTTATAATGCTCTTGTAAAGCTTAAAGAAACAAATAATTTTGATGAAATTAAAAATAGAATTCTAGATAAAGAAATTCTCGAAATGGAACATAGAGGTATTTCATTAGATACAGATAGCCAGAAAGAATTCAATGTTATTTCTGAAAAGCTTGGAAAACTATCTACAAATTTCAGTAATAATGTCTTAGATGCCACTAATTCTTGGTCATTAATTCTAAATGATAAATCTCAAATAGATGGGGTTCCAGAAAGGGTTTTAGAATTAATGTCAATATCAGCTAACAAATACTTAAAAAAAGAAGGAGAAGCTGATGCAAAAAATGGGCCATGGAAATTAAGTTTAGATATTCCGACTTATACCGCGTTTATGACATATGCCAATGACCGTAATCTCAGGGAAAAATTATATAAAGCTTTTGTAAGCAGAGCCTCTTATGGAGAAAAAAATAACTCTCAAATAATTGAAGAAATTCTATCTCTTAGGACTAAACAGGCTAAACTTCTTGGTTATGAAAGCTGGGCAGAATTAAGTCTTTCAACAAAAATGGCTAAGGAAATTAATAATGTTGAAAAACTTTTAGAGGAGATTAGAAAGCCTGCCTTTAAAACAGCCAAAAATGAATTAGTTAGACTTAATAAGTTTTCAAAAGATAATGGATTCCCTAACTCTGAAAATCTTCAATCATGGGACATTAGCTATTGGTCGGAGCTTCTCAGGAAGGAAAAACTTAATTTAGATCAAGAATCACTTAGACCCTGGTTCCCTCTGAATGATGTTTTAAAAGGTCTTTTTAAACTTAGTGAAAAGCTCTTCGACATTAAAGTAATTGAAGCTATAAATGAAGCTCCTATATGGAATGACGACGTTTTGTTTTTTAATATCCTAAATAAAGATGATGAAAAAATAGCTTCATTTTATCTAGACCCCTACTCTCGTCCCGAGTCAAAGAGGGGAGGTGCCTGGATGGACGAATGTCTTAACAAAAATAATATAGGTAGAAATACATTACCTGTTGCTTATTTAGTTTGTAATCAAACTCCGCCATCCAAAGATAAACCAAGTTTAATGAGTTTTGATGAAGTTCAAACCTTGTTCCATGAATTTGGTCATGGTCTTCAACATATGCTTACCACAGTAAATCTTCCACAGGCAGCCGGTATTAACAATGTAGAATGGGATGCCGTTGAACTTCCAAGTCAATTCATGGAAAACTGGTGTTTTCACAAAAATACTTTATTAAATATTGCGAATCATTATAAAACAGGAGAGAAATTATCTGATGAGAATTTCGAAAAATTAGTAAAGAATAGAACTTTTAATTGCGGGATGGCTACTCTAAGACAACTACATTTTGCAATTACAGATATAAGATTGCATAGCAATATTTATAGTAATCAGGGTAAAAATTCTGATGAGATAAGAAAAGAAATCGCGAGAAATACAACGGTAATCGAACCTATTAGAGAAGATAAGTTCCTTTGTTGCTTTAGCCACATATTTGCAGGAGGCTATTCAGCTGGATATTATTCTTATAAATGGGCAGAGGTTTTAAGCGCCGATGCTTTTTCTATGTTTGAAGAGGCTGATTTAGAAAATAATCAAAATATAAAAGTCATAGGTAAAAAATTCAAAGATACAATTTTAAGTCTTGGTGGAAGTTTCTCTCCTTTAGAGGTATTTAAATTATTTAGAGGGAGAGAACCAAAAACCGATTCTTTGATAAGGCACTTAGGTTTATCATCTGTTAATTAAGAAGTCTGTCGATAATTTTATTAACAGCATCTGGATTTCTTACCAAATTTTTATGTTTATAGATCTTTAATGATATTTTCTCACCCGAATTCAAACAAGCTCTCCATCCAGGGAAAACCATAAGATCCCAATAAGTAAAAAAACTAATACAATTGATTCCACTAAGAAGATAATCGGATTTAGAAAGTTCTCTTAATAAATGACTATTTATTTTCATCTCAGATATTCCTTTAAAGGGATATTTAGGAATTAATTGGGATGCAAGAGTTCCGTTATGTGGCGATCCAATAGTTATGAATCTTCGAGTTCTTTTATAACCATTCAATTTTTTAATCCAATATCTACCAATTATTCCACCCATCGAAAATCCTATAATATCAAGCTTTTTTTTATAACCATATTTTTCTAAAATTAAATGATTTAATAAATTAGTTAATTCAACAATAGATGTCATTCCATATTCGTGATTTAATGTTGGAGCAAAATATTCAATTCCAATTTCATCAAGTTTTGAAGTTATCGAAGAGAAGATATCTGCTGTATTCCAGAGACCATGAATTAATATTATGGGATTTTCCTTTGACAAAACCGTTAATTATTTTCAAAAACTCTTACTATTGAAACCTCTCCACCAAAGCCAATAATTGGAGGTTTGCATTTTGTTAGTATAATTTTTATTCGGTTAAGTTGAAACTCTTCATCAATAATTTTTAAAATCTCATTTGAATATTTCTCAATAGTAAAGCAATATATTTTCTTGGATTGATATTTTAATATTTCAACTAATTTCGAATAGTCAACGGTACTTTTAATATCATCATTTTGAGTACAATTGTCAAAATCAGCCCATAAAAATACATCTAAACTAAAGAGTTGGCCTAATTCCCTTTCTTCTTCTAGAACACCAACTCTTGCCCAAAGTTTAATATCCTTAATTTTTAAATATGTTTCCATTTTTAAGATTTAAACATCTTTATGTGAATAAATTAATTTTCCAGATGAAAAATCATCAACAATATGACCTTCACCTCTTAAAAAATACTTATAAGTTACTAGCCCCTCCAGTCCTACTGGACCTCTTGGTGGCAAAGTCTGTGTAGATATCCCAACTTCCGCTCCAAAGCCATATCTAAAACCATCTGCGAATCTTGTTGAGCAATTATGAAAAACGCCTGAACTATCTACCTCGCTCATGAATTTATTAGCATTACTGATATTTTCAGTAATTATTCCATCTGTGTGTTTTGAACTAAATTTTTGTATATGAGCAATTGCTTCTTCTAAATCATCAACAATTTTTATAGAAAGAATAAGATCTAAATATTCAGTTTGCCAGTCCTCATAATTAGCTTCAAAAGCAACACCCAGTTGAACAGATTTTTTATCTCCAATCAATTTAACATTATTTGAGTTAAAAATTGGAATCGCCTTATTCAAAAATTCAGAGGCAGTATCTTTATGTATTAAAAGAGTCTCAACAGCATTACATGCAGCTGGATATTGGATCTTACTATCTAATGCAACTTTTAGAGCTATATCTAGATTTACATCATTATCTATATATAAATGACAAATTCCATCAGCATGACCTAAGACAGGAATTTCTGTATTCTCCTGTATAAATTTAACGAGTTCATTGCTTCCTCTTGGAATAATTAAGTTTATATATTTTTCTAAATTCAACATTGCCATACTATCTTTTCTACTTGTTAAAAGACAGATTGAGTTTTCATCAAGATTTGAATCTTGCAAACCCTTCTTTAGTGCAGAAACTATTGCAAGATTAGTTAAGTTTGCTTCACTTCCACCTTTAAGCATAACTCCATTCCCAGATCTAATAGCCAAAGAACTTATTTGCATTACAGCATCAGGCCTCGATTCAAAAATCACTCCTAATACTCCTATTGGAACTGTTTTTCTTTCAAGGATTAAACCTTTAGAAAGTTCCCTTTTTATTTGAATTTGACCAACTGGATCAATCAAATTACTAACTTGTCTTACCCCTTCTATTCCTAAATTAAGTTTTTCTTTTGATAGCTTTAATCTTGAAAGTAAAGACTTTGAAATTCCTTTATTTTCTGCTTTTTTATAATCTTCAATATTAGTCTCAATTATTTCTTTAGAGTTTTTTTCTAAAGAATCAGCCATTAAGTTCAAAGCTCTAATTCGGTCATCATTATTTGTTTGACTTGTTTTAATTGAAGCCAGACGAAGTTGCTTTGCTTTTTCTACAAGTTCATTATCAGGAGTTGGCACTTCATATATGTCAGTCATAATTTCATTTAATTCACTTAATAATAATTAAAATAAGCATTCCTAAAATATTTTTTTAAGAATTAATATCTGAAAAATAATTGAACTTGACTCTTCCACTCTCCTTCAGAATCAATAGAACCTAATAATTCTAGATTTGGATTGGCTTGTAAAGTTATTATACCTAAGGGTGGTAAATCTTCCCTATCTGGAGTTGCCTGAACCGCAAAATTTACTGTATCTGTAATATCAAGACCTATTTCAGCAATCCAAGCTTGAGAAGACAACCCAGTACTTGAAGATGATTCCTCATTATCATCTACTTCAAGATTTTCATTAGAAAAAACATTATTTATTGGTTCATTATTTTCTATTAAGGCAGGGTATAAAGACAATTGAAATCTCTCACTAAATCCACCTGAACTATTTATTTGAGAAATAAATGCTCTATTTATTAAATTTGCAGAATTCCCACCAATTAAACCAATAATTTGAGACCTGTTATAACTTGGAGTACTTCTTAATTGTATTTTTTTATTTTCATCTTCAAAGGATAATTGATCTAGGAATCCTTCATATGATGCCTCTATTTTTATAAGCCTTGTATTACCGATTCCAACTGCTCCAAAACCACTTGAACTAGCATTAGCATCTAGACCACTTGAAATATTAAGATCTTGATTATTTTCACTTATTGGTATTATTAAATCTGGAACTTTACTAGTGAGCGAAAAGTTAATAAAAGGAACAATACCGCTTCTTGATGCAAATAAAATATAATTTTCTTTATTTTTATCTAATTTAAATGGCGTCGTATATAAGTTTGCAGTACCTTTACTTAAATTAATAAGACCTCTTGCATTTAAATCTTTTCCTACATTGCCATTAAAATTCAAATCTAACTTGGTATCTAGATAAGCTTTAACTATTTCTGAATATTGAATTCTGAAATCTGGACCAAGTTTTAATTTAAAGTTCTTAAAATTAAAATTTTCAAGATAATCTGGAGCATTTTCCCCCAATAAAAAGGAATTTAATATGCTCTCATTTGAAATTATTTCGATTTTATTATCTTTTTCCCAATAGAGTTCTGGCCAATTCTTTTTAGCATTTTTTTCTTTAACATTATTTTTTTTAATATTTTTTTTATTGGCATTATTAAAATTAACAAACCCATTATTTAGTGCTAAATTACCACCAAACATGGGATCTGAGAATGATCTACTAATGCTAATTTTAGAGTCAACTAGAAATTTAATATTATTGGATTTAATATTAAATTTATTTGCTATTAAACTAATACCTTTCTGATTAGAATCACTTTTTTTATAAAAAGGTAAACTCCCCTTAATAAAAATATTACCAGAAGCTTCATCTGAAGCCTTAAAGCTTTGAATTTCTATATGATCAAAATCGAAAATTATTGTGCTATTGATATTTTGTATGATATTGCTATAAATATCAATTTCAGAATCCTTGATGACTACAAAACCATTCGCAATAGGTTTATTAATAGTTCCTTTTATTATCATTCTTAGATTCACATCACCTTTAATAAAGGTGAAATAGTCATCAGCAAAGATATCAATTAAATCAATAAACTTTCCATTGCCATTTAATCTTAATTCTAATTTTTTCTCTCTATTAATTGGAATAAAACCTGAAATATTTATTGGAGTATTTGAATTATTCAATAAAAAAGATAAATCCAAATCAAAAACTGAATCACTAAACTGAACAACACCATTATCAAATATGATTGGACTACTGTTTATGGAGGCATTATTTGAAGAAATATTAGTTGCAAAGGATTTTGTATCAATATCATATAATAATTTAATATCTAAATTTCCATCAAAATCTCTAGGTTTATCTAAAAAGATATTTATAACCTTTAAAGGTAATTTATTTATTTTTAAAGAACCTTTTCCTGTAAAAATTCCACCTTCCAAATCAAGAGAAAACTCTTCTTTAGAACTTTTTATAATATCGCTTTTAACATCAAGATATCCATTCAATTTAGTTTTTAATTTAAAATTAGAGGAGTTATTACCTTCTATCTTTATATTTGCATCATATCTACTTTCAAATTTATTTAAATATCTTTTTATATTTAATTTATCTTCTAAAATAGTTTTATCATTTAGAAAATTATTTATAAAAAGGATATTTTGATTAAATGAGTTATCAGTATTTGTTATTTCTATATCATCTAATGCACTAGATTTACTATTAGGAATAATTTTTTTGTTTTCAATATTTAAAATATCTACTGCTGTTTGTAATGACCAACTAGTACTAATATTATTAAAATTTATATTTAAATTATTATCTTTATTAGATTCATACTCAAGATCAATCATTCCACCATCAATTGGATACAATGATGAATTAATATAAAAAGCTTTTTCATCAAAAGTAAAATCAAATAAAGAATTAGCAAATTTTATATTCCTATATTTGCCCAAACTCAAAGCTAAACGACCCTCAGCATAGGTTTGATCTCGAGCTATAAAACCTGAGCCATTAACTATTCCCCTAATTCTATCGAATTCATTATTACCAATCGCCAACTCAAGCTCATCTAGAGGGAAATTATTTGCATTCCAACGATACTTATTAAAATCTTTAACTAAATTTAAACTACCTTTATTAGAATTTAAAATTCTACTAAATGTTATATCCTCTAGCTTAATCTTTGAATCAAAATTTAAGGTAAGGAAAGAAGGGACGCGTGAATATCTATTCTTCATATTTACGACATATTTATTATCTTGATTTTTGATTTCACCCTCAAATATCTCTCTTATTCTTATACCTTTGTAATGAGGATAATCAACATTAAAATTTATTTGAATATCCGGTTTGGTTATATCACCTTTTAATACGCCTTTTGCAGTAAGAAAACCTCTGATACTATTTTTGCGGAAAATATTTAAATTAGATAATTGCGTTCTGTTAAGAATAAAACTTGAATTTAAATTTCCAAAATTTATACCCCTTTTATCAAACCAATACGGCATGTCTCCTGATAATTGTATTTCAGGATTTAGACTATCTAAATATCCTACATTCCCTTTTAACTTTATAGTACTAATATTTTTATTTAAAGGAACATTTAGATTAAAGTCTGAGATTAAAGTACCGTAATTAAGATTTTTTGTATCGGCGATAATATTATTGCCTTTGCATAAAAACCTAATCGAATCACTAGTTATATCCTCTTCTAAATTAGTAGTTTTTAAATTTAAGTTTTGCAAATAAAGCTTACCTTTACAAAAAGTCTTTTTAGAGGATCTATAGAATTTAAAATTAGATTTTAATTTTCCCCCTTTAAAAGAAAATTTCCTTTCGCCAATACTATACTCAGAACCCTTCAAACTTAAACCATTAGAAAATATCTCCAGATTCAAAAAGTCTTTATTTAATTTAGTATTTAGTTTTAATTTTAAATTATCTTTACCGCCAGAAAATGAATTAATATTTCCAATAACCTGATTAGATTTTGATTTATATATTAATTTTCCTTTTAATTTAGTTTCTATTCCAAGATCCTTAAATTTAAAATTTACAGATTCTTTTAAATAGAAATTCAGATCATATTTAACTTTATTTTTAATAGTTGTTTTTTCGTTTTTATAAATTTCTCTTTTTTTGAAAAAATCTTTATTAATATCAATTTTAGTCTTTTTAGGAGTTACCTTTAAAATCCACTTTTGATTTAGAAATGATCTAATTGGCATAATTCCTATATAAATTTTCTTCGCTAAAATTTCAGAATTTAAATTCCTATTATCAATTATTCTTGAGTTATTTAAGGAAATTCCAAGAAATCTGATACCTGAATAATCACCCAAATCTACTTCTTTATTTAAAAATTTCTCTATCTTATTTTCTAGTCCTATTTTTCTGGTTTTATAGAAATCTTCAAGAAATTTATTTAAAAACAAGGTCGCTAAAAAACTTATTGACAAAAAAGTTCCTAAGAATAAAAGTTTTTTATTAAAATTTAGAGATCTAATTCTTTTCAAGTTAGAATCCCAAATAGAGTAGGCTTACAAAATATAAGAAATTAATGAGGTCAAAGCTAGTAAATGTCTTTTTTTGAACTATTAGAAAATACCCCTAAGATATTTGGAGTTTTAGGAATAGTTCTCTTTCTTGGTACTTTGATTGCATTTGTTTTTAATTTTGGTTTTAAATTTAGAATTACAGGGGCGGCTATATTTTCATTATTACTCTCTTTTAGCAGTTGGGCTTTTATACAAAGCTATACAGAAAATTTAAAAATAGATGGAGCTAAATATGTTCCAATTGTTTATGATAATGGTTTTGATTTAATTGTTACAAAAGCTGATAATGAATTCCCAGAAGAAGCAATTGATCCGACTTTAAAACAATTATCAGAAAATCTAAAAAGAGGAAGTAGATCAGGGTCAAAAGTAAAAATTATAATTAGGAAACTTGAAAAGATCTCTGATAACGTTAGTAAACCTGTAATTATTGGAGAAACAGAAAAAAGCTTTGCAATGAATTAGTGGGATAAATGATAGAAGAAAATTTTTTAGAAGTTTTACCTGAAAACTTCAGACATGAAAAATCATTTTTAATTAATAATAAACTAACAGATTTTAAAAAATTAAGTCAGCTTAGTGATTCTGAATTGAATAATATACAAAACTCATACTCACTGTGTACTTTAAATAATTTAAGAAAAATCAGAGCAATTGCTAATTTTAAAAATGATCTTTCAATAACTCCATATGAATCTTATTTGTTATTGCATTGCGGAATAGGGTCAATAAAATCCCTTTCGATCTTAAACCCATATGATCTTAAAGAGAGAATTGGAAGACTTGAGAGAAGTCTTAGAACTAAAACTCAAACAAATATAACTTTATCCTCTTTGAAAGATTGGATAAAGAAAGCTAATCAAATCTGTAAATCCATTTAAAATCGTGGTTAAAATACTTTTTTAATGTAGAATTTTAAAAATGATAATAAATAAATGACTAAATTTTTTTTATTCTTATTTCTTTCATTAGGATTTATAAATCCGGTTTTAAGTCAATCAACTCTTTTGGAAAGCGTCAAAAAAAATCCTGCTGATGCTATTAAAATGTGTAATAAATTTAAAGAATTAAACTCAAAAGGTATCTCAGCCAGTTCAGATAAAGCTATAGAATATGTTTCCAAAAAAAACAACCTAAATCCAATTAATGCTGAAATTCTATCTATTTATGTAATTGGTCTTCATTGTCCTCAGGTTATATAAAAACTTAAATGCGGGAAGTAAAATGGGTTGATAAGTCTTTAAGATTAAATGATGGAGTTGAACTAGTATCAAGAATTTGGACACCTAAAGATAAAGGTTCTTGGCCCGCGTTATTAATGAGACAACCATATGGAAGAGAAATAGCTTCAACAATTACTTATTCTCATCCTGAATGGTGGGCATCAAAGGGATACATAGTAGTAGTGCAAGATGTTAGAGGTCAGGGATCATCTGGTGGAGTATTCAAAGGGTTTTCTCAAGAACCTAGTGACACATCAGAGACGCACCAATGGGTTAGATCTCTAAAAGAATGCAATGGGAAACTTGGCTTATATGGTTTTTCATATCAAGGATTAACTCAACTTACAGGGACAAAAGATTCAAAGCCTCCTGATTGCTTATCGCCCGCAATGACGGGGATAGATTTTAAAAATCATTGGAGTTCAGATGGCGGGGCTTTTTGGTGGAATAATAATATTGTTTGGGGATTACAAATAGCGGCCTTAAAGATGAGCAGGGAAAATAATTCTTTAGGATGGGAAGAAATAATATCAGCCCTAGAAAATAAAAGTTATTTAAGAAAAGGACTAGATCTTTTAAAAAGATATGATCCCAATAACTTCGTACTTGAATGGCTTAACAATCTAAATCAAAATAAAGATTTTCTAGAGATAAAACTAATTTCATCATGGCTAAAAAAACCAATGTTAATAATTGGTGGTCTTTGGGATCCTCATCTAGGAGGAGCATTCGACCTTTATCAAAAATCAAAGGCAGCAGGTGGAAATCCTGACATAATTATCGGGAATTCTACGCATCTGAATTGGTGGGAGGGATCACAAAAAACTTTGTTAAATTTTTTTGATACCCACCTCAAAACAGATAAAAAAGTTAATAAAACAAGTTCTTTTAAACATAAAAAAATTTGGAATCTTTCATTAAAAAAATGGGATTTAATTGAAGAGGAGAAGATTCATTATTACAAGTTTGGTCTTGAAAGTAATGGAACAGCAAATGTCGAAATTATTGATGGGAGTCTTCTCTTTAATTCATTAGGATCGGGCTGGTTTTCAATTGTTCATGATCCTTGGAGGCCATGTCAAGGCGACGGAGGACACTTAGGGCCAAATCCTGGGTTGTTTAATAGATATATTTTTGACAAAAGATTAGATGTGGGTGTTTTTCAAACCAATTCCTTCGAGGAAGATCTTCAACTTTCAGGAATACCTGTACTTGAAACCTCTGTAAAGAGTGATAAGAAAAGCTTTGATATATGTCTGGCTTTGTCTCTAGTTAATGAAGAAGATAAAACTGTTAATCAATTTTCAACTGGATTTTTAAGAGTTAAAAACTCACAAAGAGACGAAAAATGTGATTGTAAAATCTGCATGCATCCAACTAACATTACGATTCTAAAAGGTACAAAACTAAGGTTATCTATATCAGCTGCTGCATACCCGGCTATTGGTGTTAATTCAGGATTTGGTGACGATCTGCTTGGTGCCACAACTATTAATCACAAAATAATAACTTTAAGTTTTGAACTTGATAAAACATTTATGAAAATGACTCCATTTTTTAATTAAATTTATTTTTATTTGGTTGATAATTTGATAAACTAATTCCTTAATAGCTACCAGTCATGAAAGAAACTATTCAAGCAGACTGGATTAAATCAGAAGCTTTCAACCTCGAAAATTGTTGCAATGATAATCCATTAAATATTTTAGGTCCCCATTTCGTTAATGGACATTGGGTAACAAGAGTATGGATGCCTGAGGCAGATGAAGTAAGTATTACTTTTAAAGATAAAACATATAAAACAACTACGTTAAATCATAAATGGCTGTTTGAAGTAACACTTCCCGAAGACCCCAAAAATAATTATCAAATTAATGTACAAAGAGGAGGAGTTTCTCATTCACAGCAAGATCCTTGGGCTTACAGGGAAGAATGGATGGGGGAATTAGACAGACACCTTTTTGCTGAAGGTAATCACCATCATATTTGGAAAAAAATGGGAGCTCACATCCATGAAGAGACAAATCAAAAAGGGGTAATGTTCTGTATTTGGGCACCAAATGCAAAATCAATATCAATAATCGGAGATATAAATTCTTGGGACGGGAGACATCATCCTATGCAAAAAAGGCTGGGTGGTATTTGGGAATTATTTATGCCAACAATGAAAGAAGGAGATGCTTATAAATATGAAATAAGAACTCAACAAGGACATATTTATGAAAAAGCAGATCCATATGGTTTCCTTCATGAAATCAGACCCCAAAATGGCTCAATAGTATCTAAACTTAACGATTTCAATTGGGAAGATAGTTCTTGGATAACTAATAGGGATTCATCTAGTCAAATTAATAAACCTATTTCAGTTTATGAGATGCATTTGGGAAGTTGGATGCACGATTCAATTGAGAATAAATATATTGAAAAAAATGGACAGTCAAGATCTCCAGTTCCTGCAGCAGATTTAAAACCTGGGACAAGGTTTTTAACTTATCCAGAGTTAACAGAAAAGCTTATCCCATACGTAAAAGAAAGAGGATTTACTCATATAGAATTAATGCCTATTTCGGAACATCCTTTCGATGGTTCCTGGGGCTATCAAGTCACCGGCTGGTACGCCCCGACAAGTAGATATGGCACTCCTAATGAATTCAAAGAGTTTATAAATAGATGTCATGCAGAGGGTATAGGTGTAATTCTAGACTGGGTTCCTGGCCATTTTCCAAAAGATAAGCATGGTTTAGCTTTCTTTGATGGTTGTCATCTTTATGAACACGGCGATCCTCGTATTGGAGAGCATAAAGAATGGGGTACTTTAATATTTAACTACAGTAGAAATGAAGTAAGGAATTTTTTAGTAGCAAACCTTATTTATTGGTTTGAAGAATTCCATATTGATGGGATAAGAGTAGATGCTGTAGCTTCAATGTTATATAGAGACTATTTACGTCCTGAGGGTGAATGGATTCCAAATGAAAATGGTGGGAATGAAAATTTAGAAGCTGTTAAATTTCTTCAGCAAGCAAACCATGTACTTTTTCAGCATTTTCCTGGTGCACTATCTATTGCTGAAGAATCCACAACTTGGCCCATGGTTACCGAGCCTACAAATGTAGGTGGACTAGGTTTCAATTTAAAATGGAATATGGGGTGGATGCACGATATGCTCGATTATTTTGAAATAGATCCCTGGTTTAGGCAATTTCATCAAAATAGTGTGACCTTTTCAATAACTTATAATTACACCGAAAATTTTATGCTTGCCCTTAGTCACGATGAAGTTGTTCATGGAAAAAGTCATCTTTTACATAAAATGCCAGGAGATGATTGGAAAAAATTTGCGAATACAAGGGCTTTATTAACTTACATGTGGACACATCCTGGTAAAAAGACAATTTTTATGGGAATGGAATTTGGGCAAAGGCAAGAATGGAATGTTTGGGATGATCTTCAATGGGAACTTTTAGAATTTGAACCCCATAAAGGTATTAGAAACTTGGTTGATGACTTAAATAAACTTTATAAAAATGAACCTTCTTTATGGAAAAATGACTTTGATCCTTATGGATTCCAATGGATAGATTGCGATGACACCTCCAATTCAGTTATCAGTTTTATGAGAAGGGAAAATGAAAGTAATGAATGGCTTGTAGTTGTTGCAAACTTTACCCCTAACTTTCATGGATCCTATAAAATAGGTGTTCCTTTAGAGGGCTTCTATAGAGAGATTTTCAATTCAGACGGTTCTAAATATGGCGGCAGTAACAAAGGGAATATGGGAGGTAAGGAAACGTTAAAATATAATATTCATAATTATGAAAATGCTCTTGAAATTGTTTTGCCACCGCTAAGTGTAAGTATCTTTAAGCATCAATTAAAGTAATAATAAAGGTTTATTTATTAGTCAATTTCATTTAATTCTTCACATAGTGATTTTAATCTGCTCCACGTTGTAAAATTTTTAGGTTAAAGATTTTTAATTTTTAAAAAAAATCATATTGTACTCAAAAAATGGGTGAGAATTTACCACTTTTACTATCTGCTGCCTTAGGAAAGAAAGTTAATAGGCCTCCAGTATGGATGATGAGACAAGCAGGCAGATATATGAAGATTTACAGAGATTTAAGAGAACGTTACCCAAGCTTTAGGGAAAGATCTGAGAACCCAGAACTCTCTTATGAAATTTCAATGCAACCTTTTTTGGCTTTCAAGCCAGATGGTGTAATTCTTTTTTCAGATATACTTACCCCTCTTCCAGGAATGGGAATCAACTTTGAAATAATAGAAAGTAAGGGTCCAATAATAGAAGATCCAATAAGAAATATTCACCAAATAGAAAATTTAAAAGAATTAATTCCGAACGAAAGTTTAAGTTTTGTGGGAGAAGTCCTTTCATCATTAAAAAAAGATGTAAAAAATGAAGCAACGGTTCTTGGCTTCGTTGGAGCACCTTGGACTTTGGCTGCATATGTCGTTGAAGGTAAAAGCAGTAAAAATTATTCTTTAATAAAGTCAATGGCTTTTAAAGAACCTGATTTACTTCACAAACTTCTGGATCACTTTGCAAAATCCATTGGTGAGTATTTAAAGTACCAAATAAAATCTGGCGCTCAAGTTGTACAAATTTTTGACTCTTGGGCAGGACAATTAAGTCCTCAAGACTACGATATTTTTGCTGGCCCTTATCAAAAGAAAGTTGTTGACATCGTTAAAGAAGAATTCCCAGATACTCCGATAATATTGTATATATCGGGAAGTGCTGGGTTATTAGAAAGAATGGCTAAAACTGGTGTAGATATAATTTCACTAGACTGGACTGTAGATATTGAGGAGGCTTGCAAGCGAATCCCTACAGGAATTGGGATACAGGGAAATGTTGATCCAGGTATATTATTTGGCAATAAAGATTCAATAAAAGAGAGAATCGATAATACTTTCAATAAAGTAAAAGAGAGAAAATATATTCTTAATTTAGGTCATGGAATTTTACCAGGCACACCAGAAGAAAATGCTCAAACATTTTTTGAACATGGTAAAAAACTAACTTATTAATTTAAATTTTGGCAATTAAAAACTTATTAATAACAGGTTCTAACGGATGTGTTGGCCAATATTTGATTGATTGGTTTTTAAGAAACACTCGATTTAGGCTTTATCTCATGGTAAGAGATAAAAATAAGCTCCCCCTTGCTATACAGAAGAACAAGCGGATTAAATTGCTTATATGTGATATCAGAGAATGCAATAGATTTAGGAAAGAAATTAGTCAGGTAAATTTTCTTATCCACACTGCGACTGCTTGGGGTGATCCCAAAAGAGCCTATGATGTAAACATAAAAGCCTTCGAAGAGTTACTGGGAATGCTTGAAAAAGATAAATTAGAGAAAATAATTTATTTTTCAACAGCCAGCATACTCAATGAAAAATGTGAATTAATGAGGGAATCTTTAACTTATGGAACAGAATATATTCAAACAAAATATAAGTGTTTTGAAAGACTTAAAGAGAGCTCATTTGCAGAAAAAACATTCGCAGTTTTTCCTACATTAGTTTTTGGAGGGACTCTTAATAAAAGAAGTAAGTATCCCGTGAGCTATTTAACAAGCGGATTGAAAGAAATAAATAAATGGCTTTGGATGGCAAGATTTCTAAAACTTGACTCAAAGTTTCACTTTATACATGCCAATGATATTGCACAAATTTGTGGGTTTCTAATTAAAAATCATAAAGAAGAGAATTATAAAGGGTTCAGAAAATTTGTATTAGGTCAAAACTTTATTTCAATTGATGATGCGATAAATATCCTTTTAAAGAGAAACGGAATGAATAGATATTTTTCCATCCGCTTAACAAAAACAATAATGAAAATATTATTAAGAGTGCTTCCTATTCAAATGACTCCTTGGGATAGCTTCAGCATAAAAAAATATGACTTTAACCATGTGCCAATAACGAATCCTGAGAAATTAAATTTAAAAAGTTATGCTAGATCCCTGCAAGATGTTTTAAGGTTAGCAAAGTTACCAGGTTGTAATATCAATTAAACTTCTCGCGATTTAGTTCCAAAAACCTTGTAATATATATAAATAGTAAATTTAAATTATGTTACGTTCAATCTTTGCAGGTTTTTTTGCAATAGTTTTAACACTGGGCCTAGGAATTTCTTCTGTTTCTGCTAAAACTGTTGAAGTTAAGCTTGGTACTGACGCTGGGATGTTAGCTTTTGAACCAAGTTCTGTAACTATCAGTACAGGTGATACTGTTAAATTCATCAATAATAAATTAGCTCCTCATAATGCTGTTTTTGATGGCCATGAAGAATTAAGTCATGCTGATTTAGCTTTCGCTCCTGGCGAATCATGGGAAGAAACATTTGATACAGCAGGAACTTTTGACTACTATTGTGAGCCTCACAGAGGTGCAGGGATGGTAGGTAAAATAATTGTTGAATAAAATACCTAATTAATTAAAAAATATTTACTAAATATTGAGATTACTTTAATTAATTAAATTAATTACATTGGCTTAAATGAAATTTGTCCCAAGTGAATTCTCCAATTCTGCTTGGGATATTTTTATTTTATCAAAGGAAATTGCACAAAATAATTTTCAGCAAAATATAGATTCTGAAAATATATTGCTTGCACTAATAAAACAAGATATTTTCACCTCTAAAATACTAAAAAAAAATTGTGTAAATATTAGAAAGATAGAAACAAAGTTAACTTCTTTATTGGATGCGAAAGCAAAAATGAAGAATAAACAAAAAACTCTATTTATAGGAAAAACCACAGAAAAAGTTTTTTTAAAAGCAAATGATTTAAGAGTTTCGCTTAATGATGTAGTGATATCAACAGAACACATACTTTACGGTTTATCTTATGATGAAGTTTGCAGTGAATTAGTTTTAAATACAAAAAAAATCCCTGAATTTTTAGAACTTTTAAATAAGATGAAATCTGAATCCACGATTAATGATAATTTTGAAAGTTCAAATGAAACTTTAGATAAATTTGGCATTGATCTTACAAAATCAGCTAGGGATGGCATCCTTGACCCTGTTATTGGGAGGGATGAAGAGATCAGAAGAACGATCCAAATATTAAGCAGAAGAACCAAAAATAATCCTGTTCTAATAGGAGAACCTGGAGTAGGTAAAACTGCAATAGTAGAAGGTTTAGCTCAGCGAATCGTTAATGGAGATGTCCCATCTTCATTAAATAATAGGCAATTAATATCAATCGATATGGGTTCATTAATAGCTGGAGCAAAATACCGAGGCGAATTTGAAGAGAGAATTAAAAATGTTTTAAAAAAAGTTAAAAGTTCTGAGGGTAAGATTATTCTTTTTATAGATGAAATTCATACAGTTGTTGGTGCTGGAGCAACTGGTGGATCTTTAGATGCCAGTAATCTCTTGAAACCAATGCTCGCAAGGGGGGAATTAAGATGTATAGGTGCTACGACAATTAATGAGCATAAACAAAATATTGAAAAAGATCCTGCTCTTGAAAGGAGATTTCAGAAAATAAAAATTAACGCTCCTTCAGTAGATGATACGATTTCAATACTTAGAGGGCTAAGAGAAAAATATGAGGTTCATCATAGTGTAAGAATTTCTGATAATGCTCTTGTTGCTGCTGCTAGCTTAAGTGAAAGATATATTAATGATAGATTCCTACCAGACAAAGCAATCGATCTAATTGATGAAGCGGCTTCAAGATTAAATATGGTAATAACATCCAAACCAGAAGAAATTGATGAGATTGATAGAAAAGTTTTACAACTAGAAATGGAGAATTTATCCTTACAAAGGGAATCAGATAATTTTTCTTTAGAAAGGCTTAAAAGAATTAATAATGAGCTTCACGATCTTAAGATTAGGCAATCTGAATTAAACCATCAATGGCGAAAAGAGAAAGAAGAAATTGACGAGATTAGTAATTTAAAAGAAGAAATTGAATCTACTCAATTAAAAATTGAACAAGCCAAAAGAAGCTTTGATCTTAATAAAGCCGCAGAGTTAGAATTTGGAACCTTAATTTCTTTACAAAAAAAATTAAAAATCAAAAGTGAGAATTTAGTAGATTCTTTTAAAAATGGTGAAAAGAATCTTTTAAGGCAAGAAGTCAATTTTGATGACATAGCGGAAGTTGTTTCGAAGTGGACTTCTATTCCAGTAAATAATTTAAATCAATCTGAAAAAGAAAAACTTTTAAAACTAGAATTAACTCTTAAAGAAAAAATTATTGGTCAAAATAATGCCATATGCGCCGTTTCAGATTCAATCAAGAGATCAAGGACAGGACTAAATGATCCCAATAGACCAATAGCTAGTTTTTTATTTTTAGGGCCAACAGGAGTAGGAAAGACTGAACTAAGCAAAGTATTAGCCAAAACAATATTTGACTCGAATTCATCAATCACGAGACTAGACATGTCTGAATATATGGAAAAGCATTCAGTAAGCAAAATTATTGGTGCCCCGCCAGGGTATCTAGGTTTTGAATCAGGAGGCCAATTAACCGAAGCCGTCAGGAAAAACCCTTACTCTCTTATACTCCTAGATGAAATAGAAAAAGCCCACAAAGATGTTTTAGATATCTTATTACAAGTTCTTGATGATGGGATTATTACCGATGGGCAAGGCAGAACAATTAGTTTTAAAAATTCAATAATTGTTCTTACAAGTAATTTAGGAAGTCAATCTATAAATGATTTATCTATTAGGAACGAAGATAAAAATGAGATTAAAAATATTGTGAATGTTGAATTGAAGAAATTTTTTAAACCAGAATTCTTAAACCGCCTAGATGAAATAATAATATTTCAAAATTTGGAATTAAATGAATTAAAAGATATAGCCAAAATACAACTAAAAAACCTAGAAAATAGACTTATCAAAAAAGACTTAAACTTTCAAATTACAGATGAGGCTATTGACCATCTAGTCAAAAATAGTTTTGATAATAGTTATGGAGCAAGACCATTAAAAAGAATTATTCAAAAAGAAATCGAGACAAAAATTGCAAATAATATTCTCAATAACAATTACTTAAATAAAAAAGAGGTTTATATTTCTATTAAAGATGGATGCATATTTGTAAATTGATATTTTGATTAAAGTATTTTTTTTTAAATTTGTTTATAAACTTTTAAATAAATCTTAAAACCACTCTGGGAATCTTTCATAACTAGCAGAATTTGATTTATTTTCTTTTGATTCAGTTTTCCAGCAGCATGTTCTTCCTTTATCATTATCCTTCAAGTATTCATTAGCCCATTGCCAAATCATTTCAGAAGAATATTCCATTCCAACATTATCCATAATCTTCAAATTTAAAGCATCTAAATCATGTAATTTTCTCCAGTAATTTAATAAAGGATCATCACTATTTACAAGAAATGTATGATCAAACTGTTCTTTAAGTCTTTTTTCAAGAGGTTTCAAGCCAGAAAAATCAACGACAAAACCATTTTTATCCAATTCTTTAGCAGCGAACCAAAAGGTAAATGTCCTTGAATAACCATGAACAAATCTACACTGTCCATCATGGCGCCATTGCCTATGAGAGCAGGGAAAATCCTCATAACTTTTGCTGCAAGAAAATTTTGATGAATGAATATCCATTAATAAACTGATAAGATAAGCTTTAGTAAAACAAAGAGTAAGAGGTCTAACTCATTAAATATAATGGTTTATTCAACAAATTTTTCCATCGAAGAACTTCGTTTTGATAATAATGGATTAATCCCTGCAATAGCACAAGATTGGCTAGACGGATCTATTCTTATGTTGGCTTGGATGAATAAAGAATCTTTAAATAAAACACTCGAAACAAGAAATGTTCATTACTGGAGTCGATCTAGATCCGAGATATGGAGAAAAGGAGCCACGAGCGGCAGTACCCAATTTCTTAAAGAAATTAGATTTGATTGCGATAATGATGCACTTGTTCTTTCAATAGAACAGAATGGCTCAGGTGCATGCCATACAGGCGAAAAAAGTTGTTTTTTCAATGAAATCGATAGTAATTCAGTTAAGAAAACAGCAAAGAAAACAAATCCTTTTTCTAATATTTGTTCAGAATTATTTGATACTATTAATGAAAGGTCAATTAATCCTCTAGAAAAAAGTTATACCAATCATTTGTTAACAAAAGGTAGTAATACTATCTTAAAAAAAATGGGAGAAGAAACTGCTGAATTTATTATGGCCTGCAAAGATAATGACAAAAATGAAATCGCAAATGAGGCTTCCGATATAATTTATCATCTTCAAGTTGCATTGCTGCATAAAGGAGTTCAGTGGAGAGATGTACTAACTGTTCTTGAATCAAGAAGAAAAAATAAATAATTAATTAATTTATAAATTTGGAAACTATAAATTAATAAATTAAATCAAATTTATAAATAATAAATATTAATTAAATATTAATTAATTATTACATGTATAGCTTATTAAGAAATTAACTATAAGTTAAATATATTAACTATAAGGTATAAATCGTGAGTTCATTAAGCGATTTTCTTGGAGAAATAGGTCGTCATCAACTTTTGACACCAGAGAAGGAACTCACTATGGGAAGAAAAGTCCAAGAAATGGTTGCACTTATTAATAGGTGTCAAACAGCCGGTGGTAAGGGACCTGATTGTGAATATTCAGATTCGGAAAAAAAGAAAATTAAAATTGGTGAAAAAGCTAAGAATGAAATGATTACAGCAAACCTAAGATTAGTAGTAAATCTCTCAAAAAGATATCAGGGGAAAGGTCTAGAATTGTTAGATTTAATTCAAGAAGGTACTCTAGGTCTTACACGAGCTGTAGAAAAATATGACCCTTCAAGAGGTCATAGATTCTCCACTTATGCTTACTGGTGGATAAGGCAAGGATTGAATAGAGCACTATCAACACAAAGCAGAACTATAAGAATACCTGTAAATATAAATGAAAAGCTAACTAAACTAAGAGCAGCGAAATCAAAGCTAATGCAACTTAAAGGTTTTCCTCCTACTAGCATTGAATTGGCAGAAGAGATGAAAATCACTAAAGAGGAAATAGATGAATTACTTTCTTGTGAGTTACGAAGCATAACAGTTAGCCTTCAAGGCACTGTTAAATCCAAGTCAGATCCATCTGAACTTGTTGACATTCTTCCAAGTGATCAAACCCCTCCCATGGAATTAGCAGAACTGGCAGAGAGAACAGCTTCCGCTTGGACCTTATTAGATAAAGCTAATCTTACTGAGAAAGAAAGAAAGATAGTTAGCCTAAGATTCGGTTTAGATGGCTCAAATGAATGGAGAACTTTAGCTGAAGTCGCAAGACATATGAGTTGTAGCAGAGAATATTGCAGACAAGTTGTACAGAGGGCCTTGAGAAAACTCAGAAAAGCTGGAATTCAAAATGGACTTGTAGATAGTGTCAGCTAAAAATCTATAATAAATATAAAAGTATGAATGAGACAAATACCAATAAAAAAGAAAAAATTTATGATGCAGAGGTTTTAGAAAGTTCATCTTTGGAGGAAAACATCATTATAAAAATTCTTATAAAGGCTGGGAGGACAATTGCAAAACCTGCTTTAGAAGTTTTAGAAATGGCTCTTGACCCTTTTACTCCAGCACAAGTAAGGGTTTCTTTAATGGCTGCATTAGCTTATTTGATAATGCCTTTTGATTTATTCCCTGATTTTATGCCTTTAGTAGGTTTTAGTGATGACTTCGTTGCACTCACTGCAGTTTTAAGTATTTGGAGCAAGTATATGACTCCTTCAATAAGAACTAGAGCAGAAATGAAACTTAATAAATTGTTCCCTTTTATTTAATGAGTAGACTTTCTCAGCAAGAAGAAAAAGAACTACTAGATTTCATTAAAGTTTGGCTGAAATCTCATGGATATACTCAAAAAGATCTAGCTAATGAATTAAATCTCAAATCAAGCCGAACCTCCGAAATCACCCAAAAAGTTAAAGAATTTTATAAAAAAGGAGGTATTTTCAACATTATTAAAAATCTCATAAAGATAGAACAAAATTGGCTAAACAATATTCCTACCAATTCTCAAGGAATAAACGAAACCCACCCATATAATCAATTAGATATCGACTCCTTAGTGAACCAAATAAAAAAAGACAGTAGTAAATAAAATATTTAAACTAAGCTATTTTTTTATTTAAAAACTAACTTAAATAGCTATATATTCAGGGTATTTTAGAATCATTTTTATTGAAATTTCTATTATTTATTTATAATTATTTTTTAAATAATTGCCTTTTTTTTTATAATTTTAAAAAATAATTGCCATTCTAATTATAAATAAAATCAGCTAATAGATTATCATTTTTTATATATTCTTTATTAAAATGCTTGGATCCATGGATAAATATCAAAATCAATCCATATACCTTCCTGCCAATAAATATCTTTCTCAATTAATTGTCTTAATTCATTTTCATTATTAGCGTTAAAAATACCAAATAAATATTTTGTACATTTAGTAGGTCCTAAAGTAATTAAAATATTTCTATCTTTTAAATCCCGAAGTCTATCAAGATGATTTTTACGAAATGGTTCCCTTTTGTTAATTGCATCTTCGCAATACTTCCCAAATACTATAAATTTTCCCATCATTAAAAGATAACTAATTGAATAAATATATGCTTAATAATTGCACAAATTACACACTAATTGCTATGTTAATTAAGAATAACTTTTTATTAATTTATTATGCTAAGTGGTAGCGATCTCCTTGCTAAAGTTAAAGAACTTGGTGATATTAGCAAGTCAGATCTTGTTCGTGCATGTGGATACGTTTCCACGAAAAAAAATGGAAGCGAACGTTTAAATTTCACTGCTTTTTATGAAGCACTTCTTGAAGCAAAAGGCGTTAACCTCGGAGATGCTGGAGTTGCAGGTATTGGGAAGGGTGGCAGAAAGTTAAGTTATATAGCGACAGTTCAAGGTAATGGTAATCTTTTGATTGGGAAAGCATATACAGCACTCTTAGACTTAAAAGCAGGCGATGAGTTTGAAATAAAGCTTGGGAGAAAACAAATAAGATTATTACCTTCAGAATAATCCCCATAAAATATTATTCTAATTATTAAGAATTAAAACCCCTTTTCATCTAGGGGTTTTTTAATAAAATAAACATGCAAAATTAGTTTTTAAATTACATTTATTGATCAGCAGCTCTACGCATTTCTTCACAAAATTTACCAACTTGATTAACAACTTCCTTTTCATTACTATTAGAAATTCTTTTAACAAATGCACTTCCAATAATTACTCCATCTGCGCCCCATTTACGTACTTTATTAACATGTTCAGGAGAAGATATTCCAAAACCAACCGCTACAGGATTTATGCTTATTTCTTGTAATTTAGTAATAAGATTCTCTACTCTATTTTCCATTTTGTTTCTCTCTCCTGTTACTCCTGTCACGCTTACTAAATAAGTAAAACCTTTTGTATTATTAGATATAATTTTCATTCTTTCAGAGGGAGTAGTAGGAGCAACTAATAATATCAAGTCTATAGAATAAGAACTAATTATTTCTGAAAATTTATATGCTTCTTCCAAAGGAAGATCGGGAATTATTAATCCTGAAACTCCTACTTTAGATGCCAATTCACAAAAATTTTCAAGTCCAAAATTTAATACAGGATTAAAATAAGTGAAAAGTATTATTGGAATATGCAACTTATCTTTTAAAGACTCCAATAATTGAATAACATTTTTCAATGTAGTTCCTGACTTTAATGCTCTAGAAGCTGATAATTGAATGATTGGGCCATCAGCAAGAGGATCGCTATAAGGGATTCCTAATTCAATAAGATCCGCACCCTTTTCTTGCAACTTTAATAAAATCTCTGATGTAGTCTCAATATTAGGATCACCTGCCATTATGAAAGGCATTAATGCTAATTTATCGTTTTTCTTTAGTTCCAAAAACTTCTTATTTATTTTTGATAAAGTTTCATTCATGGGACTTTGTGTTTTCTTGCTTTCTTTCATGAATTTTTGAGATTTTTATTTGATAATTCTTAAGGAGTTTATGGATTTTTTTCTAAATCTTCCATTAGTTTTTCCTGCTCTTCTTTTGGTAATAAGTTAAATTTGGTCTCTAGTTTATCATTCACAATTTTTTCATACTCTTTTCTATAACGCTTCCTTTGTTCCATAAAAGTCATTTTTCCATTTAAAACTCTAAAAACATAAGATGAAACCCAAGTTATCACAATCACAATCAAGATAAAGTTTGAGATTGTACTAGCTGTAAAGTTATCAAGACCGAATTGTGGGGCCAATTTATAACTTAACAGTCCTAATAATGAGATTAATAAACCTATTTGTACTACTTTACCTTTAGTCAATTTTTTAACCTTTACTATCTCCTTTTAATCTGAGATTTAAAAAAGGAGAAAATAAAATTAAACCTGGAAAAAAAAGGAATACTAATCCATAAACTATTAATCTCTCAAATTTGCCCATAACATTCCATCTATTATTCATCCAGTAAAAAAGTATTAACGGAATAACAACTAAATAAATAAAAATAATTCCAACGTAGGCAACTAAAGTAGCAAATGAATTATTAAAAATACTTTCCATTTAAATTTCTGGTTTATTTAGTTAAAACTTAACAACTATTAAAAGTTATCGTAAGAACTAAAAATAAATAGTTTAAGAATGGGAGTGGGGGGACTTGAACCCCCACGAGCTAAAGCGCTCGACGGATTTTAAGTCCGGCGCGTCTACCAATTCCGCCACACTCCCAAAAGGAATTTGCGCTTTCCAATCGTAGCCGAAACCATATCAATTAAACAAGAAAAATGCGAAAATTTACATTTTCTCGGGATCTTGAGATTAATTTAAATCTTTCAATCATTAAATTAATCTTTTTTAAAAAAATTTAAACTCATATTTTCCTGTATTTAATACAATTTCTTAATTTTTATTTAACTACTCCCTCTACTCGCCAATTTAAAGTTTCACCTCCATGAAATGGTTTTATTTTTCCAACAACCTTATTTTTCTCAATTACTTCAATAAATTCTGGAATTTCATATGAACTAGATACCAATCTTATTTTTTCTTTATTAATAGGTAAATTATAAAAAGTAGGTCCATTCAAGCTAGCAAACTTTTCGAATTGATTTAGTGAATTTTCCTCCTCAAAAACTTTTAAATAACTTTCTATTGCTACTGGAGAATTAAAAATGCCTGCACAACCACAAAAAGCTTTCCACTGTCTTAAGTGAGGAGCAGAATCTGTACCCAAGAAAAAGCATTCTTTCCCACTAGTAGCAGCTTTCCTTAAAGCAATTCTATTATTTTCTCTTTTAGCGACTGGTAAGCAGTAAAAGTCACTATTAAGACCTCCAAAGAACATTGCATTCCTATTTATGTGTAAATGATGAGGAGTAATAGTAGCTCCTAAGTTATTACTCTGAACAAAATCAACTGCATGAGAGGTGGTTATATGTTCCAAAACAATCTTTAATTTTGGAAATTGATCTATTAAAGGTGAAAGTTCTTTATCTATAAAAACTTCTTCCCTATCAAAAATATCTACTTCAGGATCAGTTACTTCTCCATGAATTAAAAGTGGCATTCCAAGTTCTTGCATAACTTCAAATATTCCATAAAGATTCTCTATTTTTTTAACTCCATGGCTGGAGTTTGTTGTTGCATTAGCAGGATACAATTTAGCAGCAAAGAAAACTTTATTATTAAAGCCTTCTATTAATTCATTTTTTATTGTCTCATCCGTCAGATATATCGTCATTAATGGCTCAAAAGTGGAATTACCAGACAATGCCTCAGATATAGATTTCTTATAAGAAATACATTTTTCTATAGAGGTTATTGGGTTTTTGGTGTTTGGCATCACAATGGCTCTTCCAAAGAATTCAGATGTAAAACTAATAATATTTTTTAAAACAATTCCTTCCCTTAAGTGTAAATGCCAATCATCAGGTTTTAATATAGTTAATTCTTTCAAAATTTTAATTATTTAATTAATCTTAACAGCAAATAAAAATTGACAATAGTTTTAAGATAGTTATTGAATAAATTAAAGATATAATCATCTAAATAAGTCTTTTAAATATGAGTGAATTTATATTACCAATAGTAGAGATTATAATTGGAATAATATTACTTTTTGCAGGTGGAGAATTATTTATTCAAGGGGCAATTTCTTTATCATTAATTTTAGGAATACCTCAAATAGTAATAGGATTAACTGTTGTTTCCTTAGGTACAAGTTCTCCTGAATTATTAGTAAGTTTAAATTCAATCTTTAAAGGGAGTGACTCACTCGCTGCAAGCAATGTAATAGGAAGCAATATTTTTAATGTTCTTGTTGTCTTAGGAATAAGTTCATTAATTACCCCTTTAAAAGTAAAAAGTAGAATTGTCCGCAGAGATGTTCCTCTTTTAATAGCTATTTCATGTGCAGTCTGGGCAATGTCTTCAACTGGTCTTTTAACTTGGCAAGCAGGCATTTTTCTAATATTTTGTTTAACTTTAAATACAATTTGGGAAATAAATACAATTAAAGAAAATGAGGAAGATAATAAAAAAGCGGAGCCAGAGATTGAAGAATCTTCAGGCATTGAGAAAGGTAAGTTTAATATTATATTAAAATTAATATCTGGAATTTTTCTTCTTAGCTTTGGTTCAAATATTTTAGTAAATGGTTCTCAATCCTTAGCTACTCTATTAGGAGTAAATGAAATCATTATTGGTCTAACTATAGTTGCCACAGGAACCTCTCTACCAGAACTAGTTACTTCAATAATTGCAGCATTGAAAGGTAAAACAGATCTTGCAATTGGTAATGTTATTGGAAGCAATTTGCTGAATCAGCTTCTTATTCTTGGAAGTTGCAGTGTTTTTTCTGGATTAAAAGGTTTTACAATTGATCAAAGCCTAATAAAAGTTGACTTACCATTTATGGTTTTAACTACTTTTGCCTGCCTCCCAATCTTCTGGACAAAGGGTAAAATTACTAGAACTGAGGGCTTTATACTATTAAATCTATATATTTTCTACATCATTGATAAGATATTGTTCTTAAATGGATTTAACAATCTCTATGAATTGAGAGTTTTTATTTTTATTTATTTTGCATTTTTCACAGTATATCTTTTTGCCCAAGAAAGTCTAAAAATTTCTAGAAGATAATTTAATTACCCATACATAGTTACAAATTCCTCTGAGATAGTTGGATGCAACGCCATGGTAGTATCAAAATCCTTTTTAGTAATCCCTGCATTTAAAGACACTGAAACCATTTGTATAATCTCAGAAGCTGCTTCTCCAAACATATGGCAGCCCAGGACCTTATCATTTTTTTTATGGACCACAAGTTTTAACATACATTTAGATTTGTTTTGTTTGAAGGTATTTGACATCGGAGTAAAATTACACTTAAAAACTTTTATATTTTCTTCCGAATAAATTTCTTTTGCATTTTCCTCGCTAAGACCAACTGTTGAAATTTCTGGGATAGTAAAAACTGCCTTAGGAATATTTTCATAATTAACTTTTCTTTTAAGATCAGCGAAAAAATTATCTGCAAAAACTCTCCCTTGCTCAATTGCTACTGGCGTTAAATTTGGTTTTTTTATTATATCTCCAATAGCAAATATATTAGAATTACTGGTCTGATTTAGTTCATTAACTTCTAAATATATTCCATCCATTTTTAGATTTAAAATATTTAGATTTAATCTTTTAAGAGCAGGCTCTCGTCCAGTTGCAAAAAGTATATTATTGTTTAACAATTTACTTCCTGATTCCAAAGTCGACTCTAAATCATCATTTATTTTTTTTATGGACTTTAATTGATTATTAAATTTTAAATTTATACCCAAGGAAGTCATTGATTTTTCTAAACATTCTGACAAATCTTTATCAAAGCCATTTAATAAGTTCTTACCTCTAACTAATTGCGTAACTTCAGTGCCCAAGTTTTTGAAAATGGAAGCAAATTCACAAGCAATATAACCTCCACCAACTATCAATAATTTTTTAGGAAAATCTTTTAATTCAAAAATATCATCGCTAGTCCATGCTAAATCTGTTCCAGGAATATTTAATTTTTTTGGTTTACCACCAACTGAAATAAGAATATTTTTAGCACTTAATTTTCTTAAAATATTTTTTGTTTTTGGACAAACTACTTCTATTGTATTTTGATTTAAAAATCTTCCAAGGCCCTCAAAAACTTTAACGTTTAATTTTTTTAAAGAATTTGAATGTAAGACACTTAATCTAGAAACTTCTTTTCTAACATTATTTAGTAAGATATTAGATTTAAAAGTTATTTCTTTGCTAATTAATCCATACCCTTCAGAAGAAAGCATATTCCTTCTATTATTAGCAGCATAAACCATCAGTTTTTTTGGCACACAACCTCGAATAACGCAGGTCCCACCTATTTTGTTTACTTCTATTATTGCAACTTTTGCGCCATAACTCGCAGCTCGTTTTGCAGCAGCTAATCCTCCCGAACCTGCACCCAGAACAATTAAGTCAAATTCCAAAATTTTTTAAATCATTTATTATATCGTAAATATAATGCTTAATTTCAATAAATGAATAACATCTTGAATTGGGCCGATTTAAGTAAATTCGAAATTGATGATATTGATAGAGTTAATGGGATAAATAATTCTTATTCAAACTTAAGATTATTTGGTCATAGTGAAAAAGAAGTCGAGCTAATTTTGTATAGGGATAGACATTCTTGGTGTCCTTACTGTCAGAAAATATGGTTATGGCTTGAATTTAAAAGGATTCCTTACAAAGTAAAGAAAATAAATATGTATTGTTATGGCCAAAAAGAAGAATGGTACCTCAAGAAAGTTAGTTCAGGTAAATTACCTGCAATCGAATTTAATGGCCAGATAATAACTGAAAGTGATGATATTATCACTTTTTTAGAAAATGAATTTGGAACACTTGGTTCCTCTCTATTATCAAATGATATTCGAGAAGCTAGAAATTTAGAAAGAGAAATTTTTAGATCATGGTGTAATTGGCTTTGCAGAAATAGCTTTAGTTATTTAGATGAATCCTTTCGAAAAAATAAATTTAAAGAATCTATTTACAAATTAGAAAAAATATTAAGTTTATCCAAAACAGGATTTATTGATTCATCAATATATGATTCAGAAAAATTAGAGCCAGGAACTGGAGACATAATCTTTATTCCATATATGGAAAGAATGAACGCTTCATTAAGTTATTACAAGGGGTTCGATTTAAGAAATAATTATCCTTTTATTGATAGATGGTTAACCCTTTTTGAAAATTTCAGTGCATATAGAGGTACTCAAGGTGATTTTCATACTCATTCCCATGATCTACCTCCTCAAATGGGTGGCTGCTTTAGGGATGTTAATGATCAACAAATTTCCTTTTCTAATCTAATAGATGTTGGAGAAGGACTAGGGAACTTGGAATTTAATCAAGATATAGACTTCGATTATTACGCTAAATTTGCACTTAAAAGAGTCCTGAAACATAAAGACAATATTATTAATGCTAATCCTTATGAAAAAGACTTATTTGAGGAATCATTAAGGTCTGCTCTTACCTATATGATTACCTCTGAAATCAATGAAGTTCCAAACAAGGCAGTTACATCCATCAACTATTTAAAAAATAGAATTTCTGTGCCAAGAGATATGCCTATAATTTCTGCAAGGATATTAAGACAATCTTTAAATAAAATTGAGTCAACAAATCTTAATTCCAAAATTGATAAAATTCCAGAGAAACATAGATATGATCAAGATCCTGCCAGATTTATATTAAAACAAAGATTATAAATTTTTTCTTGAATCGATTTGTAGTAAATCTTTTATTTTTTGAACTTGACTGGCAACATTTGGATCACTTGACAATTTTTTTTCCACTTGATCAATAGCATACATAACTGTTGTATGGTCTTTACCTCCAAATTCATCTCCAATTTTTGGAAGGCTTAGTTCAGTTCCCTGCCTCATTAGATACATGCCTATTTGCCTTGCCTGGCTAACTGGCTTTCTTCTGCTTGAACTAACTAATTCTTCAGGTGAAACTTCAAAGAAATCTGAGACTTTTTTTATTACCTGCTTAGGAGTCACTACTACTCCAACGCTATTTGGATCAAGCATTGGAGCAATTGATTGAACTGTCATAGGTAACCCTGTTATTGAGGCAAAAGCTACTGCCCTAGTAAAGGCTCCCTCTAATTCTCGAATATTTGAGGAAAATCTTCCTGCGATAAATTGAATCAAATCTCTTGGGAGATTCATTCTTTCTTGTTCAGCTTTTTTCTGCAGAATCGCCATTCTTGTCTCTATATCTGGAGGTTGAATATCTGCTATTAATCCCATTGAGAATCTAGAAATTAGCCTTTCTTGTAATTTAGGTATTTGACTAGGAGGCCTATCACTTGCAATAACGATTTGTTTACCCGCTTCATATAATGCATTGAAAGTATTAAAAAATTCTTCTTGTGTATATTCCTTGCCCTCTAAGAATTGAATATCGTCAATTAATAATAGATCAACTGATCTATATTTATTTTTAAAGGCATGCATTCCATCTTTTCTAATAGATTGAATTAAATCACTACTGAAAGTTTCAGTGGAGACATATAAAACCTTCGCATCTGGATCAATTTCTACTCGATAATGACCAACAGCTTGCATCAAGTGAGTCTTTCCAAGGCCAACACCACCACAAATAAATAAGGGATTAAATTCTCTTCCTGGAGATTCTGCCACTGCTAAAGCAGCAGCATGAGCCATTCGACTATTAGGTCCTACAACAAATCTTTTAAAGACATAACGTGTATTTAAAGAATGAGATTTTTTTGATCTATTAACTAAATTATTACCTTGATTTGTCAAAAACGATTTTGATTGAGAATTAATATTTTGCAGGCTAACAGAATCAGAAGAATTTGAATTGTTCTTGATATTAGTTTCAGACTTAAAAACTACTTTTACATTATGTCCACAAATTTCTTCTGCAGCTTTTTCAATAGTTTCACTATAATTTTTTCTTAGCCAATCACTTGTAAAGTTATTTGGAGTAATCAAAGTTAACAATCCATTTTCAAAACAATTAAATTTTGCTGGCCTTATCCAAGTTTCGAAAGAGGGCTTGCTTAAATTCTTTTGAAGTAATTGTTGAACTTCTGCCCAAATAGGATTGGCTGTTTGCACTAAATTTTTTCAATAGATATTTAATCTAGTGGGAATTTATTAATTGGTCATTCTCAAATCATAAGATCATGATAAATTTAAAATTTATTAACAATGCAGATTATAAATTTCAAAAAGTGGAATCTACTAATTGCTTAAACCTTATAATAATTACATCTTGTTTATGTTTTGTTGGATAAAGCACTACTCATAGTGATGGCTAAATGGCATGCTTATGGTCGTTGTAAAAATAGATTATCAAAAGATATAGGGAAAATTAGTTCTGCAAAAGTACAGAAAAAAATGACAGGTCATACTGTTTCAGTTGCGAAATTCCTGGAAAATAAGGGTTTGATTGATATTTCCTTAGCCATATCTGGACTAGGATTAAAAAAAAGTAAAAGGTGGTGCAATGAATTAGGAATTAAAAATTTTAATTTACAAGGTAGAGGATGTTTAGGAGAAAAGATGAGAAGGCAAATTCTCATCAATAAAAAATATAGTTTAAAAAAAACAAGAAATATTATTTTTATAGGAACTGATCTTCCAGATTTTTGTCATATGGATTTATTAAATACTCTTTCAAAACTAAAAAAAAATGATCTGATTTTAGGCCCCTCTAATGATGGAGGATATTGGCTTATTGCTTTTTCTGAAAGATTATTATCTACCAATTTATATTTACCCTTTATAAACATTAAATGGGGTAGAGAAGAAGTCCTTACACAAACTATTAAAAACTTTTCTTCAATGGACTCAAAGCATTACTTCCTTCATAGAAAAATAGATATTGATACAATAATAGATATCGAAAAAAGAGAATAATTAAGTTGCCTAAAATCTCAATTATTATTCCAACGTATAACGAATCTCAGAACCTACCATTACTTCTCTCGGATTTATCAATTTCTAATGAGGATGCTGAAATTATAATTGTAGATTGTCATAGTAAGGATAAAACTTTAGATATAGGAAAGTTATATGGATCAAAGATATATAAATCAAAAAAGAAGAACAGAGGGTTGCAATTAAATATCGGAGCCAAAAAGGCTACAGGAAAATGGTTTATTTTCTTACATGCCGATTCTAGGCTTAGTCATTATTGGTTAAAAAAAGTAACTTCAGTAATAAGATACAATGAAAATTCTGTTTGTTTTTTTAAATTCAAGATTAATAATAAAAAGATTATTTACAGATTTCTCGAGATAGTTGTAAATCTTAGAAGCTACATCTTCAAAGATCCATATGGCGATCAAGGTCTCTTAATTCACAGGGAAACATATTTTAAAAACAAAGGTTATCGAAAAATTCCTTTGATGGAGGATTTAGATTTTATAAAAAGATTAAAGAATAAGGCATCTTTAAAAAGATTAACTATTCCAATTTATACAAGTAGTAGGAAGTGGGAAAAAACTAATATTATTTTTCAAGCAATCAAGAATTGGAGTTATAGGAAAAGATGGTTAAAAGGGGAGTCAATAAAATCTTTATATAATGATTATTATAAAAATTAAATTAATTTGCATACCAAAAAGCACATTTTGAACCTTTTGGTTCTAATTCCCAACCCTGCCTTTTATAAAATGAAACCACCTCGGCATCCGCGAATAAAGTAACCTTTGATATTCCAATTTTTTTTAATTCTTTCAATATATATTTCATCAATTCTTTACCTAATCCAAGCCCTTGATAAACAGGATTGACAGCAACATCCCAAATAGTTGCCTCAATAATTCCGTCCCCAGTACATCTAGCGAAACCTACAAGCCTAGGAAATTTCTCATCATGACGCCATAATCCAACTACTAGAATACTAAATTCTAAAGCTCTTTTAACTCGCCTTATTGGCCTCCTGCTCCATCCTACAGTCTGCAAAAGTTGATCTAACTCAATAAGGTCAAATTCCTTGACCTTGCTACAAACAAAAATCTCTTTTTTCTCTTGATGGGTGAATTCATAAGAATTTAAACCATAATTTTTATTCAGCTCATCTCGAGAAAGAATATTTGTTTTCTTAATTGATGACCTTTTGTTCCTAAAAATCATTAAAAGCTAGCAAATCCTTTTTCTTGAAGCTCGGAAAGTTGGAAATATAATCCTTTTTTGAGTCTAAGCTCTTTATGATTCCCTTCTTCAATTAAAGTTCCCCCTTTTAAGACTAATATTTTATCAGATTTCTCAATAGTAGCTAATCTATGCGCGATGACTAATGCCGTTCTTTTATTCAATATTCTTTCAAGATCTTTTTGTAAGGTGGCTTCTGTAGATGGATCCATAAATGCAGTAGCTTCGTCCATTATCAAGATAATTGGATTTCTTATGGCTACCCTAGCTACAGAAAGAAGTTGTCTTTCTCCGGATGAAAGATTACCTCCTCTCTCTCTAAGATAAGTATTTAAACCATCAGGCAACTTTTTCAATAAAGTATCTAAACCAAGCTCTATACAAATATTTTCTAAGTCTTGTTTATTAATATCGGTACTTAATTTTAAGTTTTCTGCAACATCACCACTAAAAATAAAAGTATCTTGCAGCACGACACCAAGCATATTTCTAAGTCTTGCTATTGGTATATCCTTAATATCTACATCATCTATCAAAATCTGGCCTTCTTGAGGCTCATATAGTCTACATAACAACCTTATTATGGTTGTTTTACCAGAACCAGTTGGGCCAACAAAAGCTACATGTTCTCCTGGATTAATTAAAAATGATAGGTCTTTTATTACATGTTCACCCTCGTTATAAAAGAAATTTACATTCCGAAATTCAATTTTCCCTTTAAATTTATAGTCCTTACTTAAAATTCCTCCTGAACGTTGTTGAGTAGAAATAGAGTCTTTAATCTCAATCTCTTCATTTAATAATTCATTTATTCTCTCTACAGCAGTAAGTCCACCTTGAATCTGGGTAAATCTCTCTGCTAATTGTCTTAAAGGCTCGAAGAGTCTTTGGGAATAAAGAATAAATGTTGTTAATGTTCCTAAACCAATACTACCCGAAGTTACTAGATAACCACCTACAGCTAATACCAAAGATACTGCCGCGAGGGATATCCACTCTATAAAAGCAGATATACTACTATCGTAAAAAATAGTACCATTTACAGCTTTCTGATATGCAATGCCTGTATTGGAAAATTTCTTACTATTATAAGATTCTCTCCTAAACATTTGAACAACTTCTAATCCTTGAAGGTTCTCTTGGAAGTCAGAGTTAAGTTGAGATAACTCCTCTCTTACCTGATAATTTGCTTTTCTATAGCGTTTTTGTAGCCAAATAATAAAATAGGAAACCGGAATTTGTGTTATGAGAAGTAAAACTGCGAGCCCTTTATCTATTGAAAGCATTGTTAATGAAATAACTATAAGACTTACAAAATCAGCAATAACTCCCACAGCCCCACTTCCAAAGACCTCAGCCAAGGCATCTACATCATTGGTAAGTCTTGTTAGCAATTTACCAACAGGCATTTTATCGTGATACTTCAAAGAAAGAGAAATAGAGTGATCGAAAAGCTCTCTTCTAATCCTTGCTGTCAATCTCTGGCCAACTGATTGGATATTATATGATTGATACCCTTGCAAAACTAACCTAAAAAGAACAGTTATAAACAAAGTAATAATAATTAAATTTATAGATTGCCCAAAGAAGGTTTTGCTTAACCAGACATCTGTACTCTCATTTTTTAAGATTGTAATCGCCTGGCCAACCAATAATGGTTGAATTGCTCCTGCAAAAGAAACCGGTAATAAGACTATTAAAATAAGATAAATTGTTTTTTTATCTTTAGTTAAATATCTTCCTAACTTTTTGATTCTATTAAAATCATTCAAAAACATTTATTTAAATTTGCTAATTACCTTTAAAAGATTCTATTGATAAAATAACATCTCGGAGGGGATTGCTATCTAATCTAATAGAAAGAGGATTAGCAATTAACCTTGCTGTTGAATAAAAAAGATCGTCAATTTTACTTAAACCGTTTTCTTTAAGAGTCTTACCTGTTGCGACCAAATCAACTATTGCTTCAGCCATTCCTGTAATAGGACCAAGCTCTACAGAGCCAGTTAAATGTACAATCTCAACAGGTATATTTAAGTTATCAAAGTATGCTCTCGCTGTTTTTGTAAATTTACTCGCCACTTTGCAATTAGCAGGAAGATCAGTAGGTTTTGAATAATTACTATTATTTTTTACTGCAAGGGACATATGACATCCCCCAAACTCCAAATCAAGTAACTTAGCTACTTTCAATTCAGATTCCTTTAATACGTCATATCCTACAATTCCTAAATCAGCTTGTCCGTAACTAACATAAACCGGGACATCTCCATTTCTAACCAATAAGGCTTTTGCTCGTTTACATTTTGATTCAATAGTTAATGATCTATTGTTCTTTAGCAATGCATCAGAGAAGTTCAATCCTGCTTTTTTAAAAATTAAAATTGAATCTTCTAACAGAGCTCCTTTAGGTAAAGCTATAGTAATCATAGATCAATTTTTTTTACACAATCTTTTAATTCTAAGGTAATAATGGAATTTAATAAAGCACGAAAAATAATTGGCATTAGGGTTCTAAGTGATAATGTCATTTGGATATGGGAAAATAATAACTCAGCAGTAGTTATTGATCCTGCCCTTTCTCAACCTGTAATAGATTACCTAAAAGGCAATAATCTTAATTTAGAGGCTATTTTACAAACACATCATCACTTAGATCATATTGGAGGTACTGTAGAACTTATAAAAGAGTGGCCCAATGTTAAAGTTATAGCCTCCGTTAAAGAAAAAGATCGGATCCCTTTTCAAAATTTATCTGTCAAGGAGGGAGACACGTTACATCTATTAGATGAAGAAGTTCAAGTACTCGAAGTAATGGGTCATACGATATCTCATATAGCTTTTTACATTCATAGCAAAGTTCCTGTCCTTTTTATTGGCGATACTTTATTTTCAGCTGGATGTGGAAGAATCTTTGAAGGCACCTATAAACAAATGTATGATTCTCTTAAAAAAATCAAGTCATTACCTAAAAACACTCTTATTTACTGTGCTCATGAATATACCAAGTCAAATCTTTTGTGGGCCTTAGATCTTGAACCAGAAAATCAAAATATTAAAAATAAACTTATTGAAGTTGAAAAGAAAATTGCTCTAAAAGAACTTACAATTCCATGTCTACTTGAAGAAGAGATGAAAATTAATCTGTTTTTAAAAGCAGATAATTTAAAAGGATTTTCTTATCTAAGAGCAAATAAAGATTTATGGGTTTAAATTCATATAAGTATCCTTAGTCAAATGTCTACAACAAAAGTAATTAAGACTTCTAATGCACCGGACCCAGTTGGTCCTTATAACCAAGCAATTAAAGCCGGAAATTTTGTTTATTGTTCAGGTCAAATCGCTATTGATCCAGTTTCAAATAAAATAGAATGCCCAGGTAATATTGAGAGAGAAACTACTCAAGTTTTAAAAAATCTTTTAGCTGTTCTTAATGCAGGAGGAGCAAAAGCAGAAGACGTAATTAAAACAACTATTTATTTAACTGATTTAAAAAATTTTAAAACTGTTAATGATATATATAGTGATTTTTTTAAGGTAGAGAACCCACCTGCAAGAGCATGTGTAGAAGTTTCTTCTTTGCCAAAAGGTGTATTGATTGAAATAGATTGCGTCGCTTTTTTAGATTAATTTATAATTATTTAGAAATTTAAAATAACAGCCAATTGTGCACCATATTTGTATAGATTATTAAATAACAAAACTTCCTTGATCTATGACAGCAGCAAAGCTAAATATAGATGAACTAGAAGCAGGCTACCCTTTATTTTGTAAAGCGCTAAGGTTATTAATTTTAAAAGGCAATTCAATTAAAGAGATTGAAAGGACAGTTTGTTGGGGTCATCTTGAAACATTAAATAGATGCCTTCCTGGAAGATATAAAGCCCCTACTTATTTAATGGCTCTAATTAAAAGAGATATTGATAAACCTAATCATTATTAAGCACATTATTTTTCTAAAAAGAAATTATCTAATTTTATAGAAAATTCTTTTTCATTACTTGGTATTTCCTCAGAATCTAAAAAGATGGTTACACTAACAAAATTCTTACCAAAACTAATATTGGGATAGATATTTTTTTCTTTACATAATTCATCTGTTTTTTTCAAAAATATACTAATTTTTTGATACTCTTCAAACTCAAATCTTTTTTCAATTCTTGAAGGAGACTCCCTTTTTTTCCACATTAAGACATAATTTGCAACAGCAATTAATACTATACATTTATTTGATATTTTACTAATTATTTTGACAAATAAATTAGGACAAGCAAAAACTATAAAAGTCTAATTGGATTCCCAGTAATCAATAATTCCGCCAATGGTTAAATCAGTTTGAACTTCTGGATTAGGGCAAGCAAACCTTGCTGCTGAGCCACTAGCCGTAAAAACCCAATTACCCTCTCTAGCTCCAACAGGATCAACTGCCACAACTTTTTTACCTTTATTATTTTCTAAAATTCTCAAATTCATGTGTCCAAGGCCAGCTACTCTCTGGGTGCAGACCATTCTTCCACATACCTTCATTATTTCCAAAATTTCTACACCTCAATCTGTTTTGGACTATCGGGATCCCAATGATCAATAATTCCAACAATCGTTAAATCACTTGGATATGACTTACTCCCTGCAGCTTCTCTAGCAGCAGAACTACCAACACAAATAACCCAATCACCGGGCTTACATCCCACAGCATCAACGGCAACCTTATTAGAAGAGCCATCTAAAACTACTTGAAGATGCTTATGCTCGAATCCCGGTATTCTATTTGTTGAAACAAGTGGTTTCAATACCTTACAAATAAGCATGATTTAATGGGCCTCCTTTGTTTTTTGATCTAAAGACATTCCAATAATTTGGGCGGAATGAATGTTGTCCCTATCTCTAATAGTAAGACAAGTGTGTAACAACCCTTTATCAACTAAACTTTTATATCTAATTGATATCGCATTATTGACTCTGTAACAATCTTTTGCAGCCCTTTCTTTCGCCCCTGGAACTTTACCAGAATAATCAAATCTTATTACTACGGGGATAGGTAGATCTTGAGAAACATTTAATCCTGTAAAAATCTTTACTCCCACATCCAAGTCAGGAGAACCTTCTTCAACTGTATCAAGATGAGCAAAATACGTTAAATTTCTTAGATGAACCTCTTTAAAACCAATCCCAACCCCAATAAACCTTTCAGCATGACCAATATCTTCATAAGAACCTTTATGAAATTTCTTAACGTAATCAATCTGAGAAATATTATTGACTATTAATTTGAAAACAAACTTATCCAATCCCTTTAGTTGACCCTTATTAGAATTCCCTGAAATAATCTGACAAATTTCTTTTTCTGCTTCATCTTTTGAAAAATTTATTGTGGAATTGTAGATATCTAAACTAGAAATAGTATTATCTAAATCAATCTTTCCGTCACTTGACGATAAATGAATTTTCAACGAATCAGTATCAGTATCAAGACCAATTAACATAAGATCTACTGAAGCCCCGCAGCAGAAACTATTTTCTACAGCCTCCTTAAAAGCTAGTAATTTTTCAAGACCCTCTTTAGCTGCTAATTTATCATCACTACCATGAGCAGCGCATCCCTGATGTAAAGGGTCAACAGAACTAAAATGATATGTGACGATTTTTAAGTACCTTGTATCTTTATGGGCTTCATTTGGCTTATTTTCTCTATATCTTTTATGTTCAGTTTTTACCCATCTATTCACAGTATTTTCGATATCAAAGAGCGCTCCTGCATGTGATCTTCTTCTAACTGCACTAAATGGAATTCTCATTACATAAGCTACGCAATGAGCTAATCTTCCATCAGAGCAAGGTGTTATGTCTAACAAGTGAATTCCACAATCTAGCAGTATTGTCTCAAAATTATTTGCGTTAGGACTACCAGAAGAACCCTCTAAAGGGTCATTTTCGAAAAAATTATCGCTTAATTTCTCATGCTGCTTAAAGGCGCACCATGCATATAATGCCCTCATATTTAATGGTTGAACCCAAGATTTATCTAAAATATGTGGTGGCAAATCTATTCCTAAATTTTGCTTAGATATAGATTGAGCTCTATTTATAAAATCCTCTTGATGTTGTATATACGCAATTTCTTTCAAAGTAGGGACAATTCTGTCAAAACTACTTTTTATTTGACTTTCATATTTATAAAGTTTTTCATTCTGAGAATTATTAGTTAAGTTATGAGTCTTATCAATATTTCTTAAATTATTTATTTCATTATTCTGTGAATGAACATTTTCTGTAAATGTTTTCATTGGAGCGGTTGGCCCCAATGTGAAGTTCTTGGCTTTAGCCAGTCCTCTCAAAGGCATTATTTAATTAACCTCTTGCACCACCTGAAAAGGTAACCAGTTGTCCATCACGAGTGTTACCACTAGATCCAGTTATAAGAAAATCAGGTTTTTCTGTCTCATCATTTCTCTTATTATCAACAGGTGGCATTGCTCCCATAAATCCCGCTCTTGATGGATTCCTCTTCCTAGCAGAAACTCCTTCTGTTCCCGTGACTTTATCTCCTCTATCCCAGTCATCACCTGTTATATTCCCAGCAGACTGACCCTCACCTGTTATTCTGGAAGGCTCTTTTTTATCTGTAGGAATATCAATATTTTGACTTTCTTCTTGTTTCATTTTTTGTTTATAAGTCATATTTTTATTAGGTTCAAATCTAAATTGCTCAGTACCCGTAACTTTATCTTCTGCCATATCAAAAGGTCCTGTAATCTTTGAACTATCTTCATACCTATTACCTGTTACTCCTTCTGTATTTTTAGCTGAATACTTTTCTCTTGATGGTGAATTAACAGAAAATTCCTTCCAAGAATTTGACGCTGACTTCTCTTGATTTGCATAAGAAGCATCGTTTGGTGGTGTTTCGCAATTTGATAAAAACTGATCCCCTCCAATATATGGAGTTCCAGTTAAATTTTTACAAGCACCTTTTCTTGCTCCAGTCATTACTCCACCAATTCCTGGCTGCAGTCCAGTTAATCTTGCATTTGAATTATTTCCAGAATTGACAGTCGCTCGAGATTTCATATCATCAGCAATTTCAGCATTACAATTATCATTAATCTGATCTAAGCCTGCATAAGGAGTTCCTGTTAATACCTTGCATGACCCTGGCTCATCTCCTGTTACGATTTTTGATCTCCCTGTCATTGTTCCACTTATCAAATTAGATTTTGAAGAGAGACTCAAACCAACTTTCCTAGCCTCAGGTTGTGGAGTAGATCCGCAGAATTTTTCATATTGCTGGGAACCAATATATTCATCTCCTGTCACGTTTTTACAGCTACCATGTTCATTACCTGTTACATAATCAGATCTTCCTACACCAGTTCCTGTAACGTTATTTCCATTTAAAGTGTCATAACTTCCAACTTTTTCAAATGATTTTCCTTTTGGGCTAGGCTCTGATCCCAAATATTGATCGCCAGTCAACTGCTTCCCAGATCCTGATTCATCTCCAGTTACTAAAGATGATCTTCCTGGCAAGGAACCAGATACTTTTAATCCATCAGTTGTTATGCTTTGCTTAACCTTAGCTGGTTTTTTTATTACTTCCCCACAATATTTTTTTGACTGATTAGCAGAAATATATTCTGTTCCAGTCAAGTTTTTACAAGTCCCAGGTTCATCCCCAGTAACTTTTTCAGATCTGCCCACTTCATTACCAGTAACCTTATTACCGGATGTTGTGGTTGTAACAGAGGCTCTTACAGGTTGTTTATATTTTGGTTTATCTTGACAGAATTGATCAGTCACCTCAGCTCCCATATATTGGGTCCCAGTTACTGTTCTACAGGTACTAGCTTCATTACCTGTTGTTTTCAAAGATCTGTTTGCTTGTGTTCCTGTAACAGTTTGTCCAGAATCTGTTTCACTTTTTCCAACTTTCCAACTTGCATCAGCGATATTTAATTTAGAACCATTTTTGTTTGGCCCACATGGCCTACATTTACCATTACCTTGTTTTGATGTAGATCCTGTTTTACTTCTAAGTTCTCTTACTCTTTGAGAAATTTCCCTACTAGATAAATCCGGGTCCCCTCTTCTCGCTAAAGAAGCAGCACTTGTATTTTGTTTTGATGCTGATTTTCCATGTTTAGATTGAGCTTCTCTTCGTGCTAAAACAATATCTCTACTTGTATTTGTTATGGGTTTTCTCTTTTGATTAATTCTTCTTTTGATATTTTGTTTAACTACTTGATTATCTTGAATAGTGTTATCTTGATCTTTTAAGGTCTGAAGTTTTTCGGTTGAAATAACTTTATTTACTTTAATATCACTTTTGACATCAGTACGTGTTCTATCTGAAGAATTAATAGCTGATTTACCATGTATAGACATTGCTTTTCTTCTTTCTATTCCAAGTTCTTTACTAGATGATTTTGGTGAAGTAGATTTTCTAGCAATTTTATTGGCAGGTATATTAGATTTACTTGGTGGTGTTAAAACTTTTTTATTTGAAGAAGTTGCTACAGTTGAATGTATATCTTGAGATGATCTAACTCTATCTTTAGTAGAAGAAGAATGTAAGGCAGCTTTTTTCCCGCCATCACTCATAGCCTTTCTCCTTTCTAGTGCAATCTCTCTACTGGTTTTTGTTGACATAATCTTCAAATTAGTAACTCTTTAAAAAAAACTTTCTCCAATAAAAATTTTAGTTTTGAAAGGAGAAAGATATTGACTGTTAAATAAAAATTTAGCGTCCTTGGAAAACTGCAAAAGCTGTGCCTTGACTTTGTGTATAAGCGTCATAACCAATGATTCTTACGTGATGATCAGGGTATGCTCTATGGCATGCCTCTAACTCACTTACAACCAAGTTAAGATCTTTTTCCCCAAAGAAAGGGAGCTTCCAATAAGACCAATAAGTTTGCATACTTCCGCTTGGATGTACATGCTCAATAACAGGACTCCATCCTTGAGCAATAATGTAAGCAATTTGGTCGTATATTTCTTCCTGGGTCATCGGTGGTAAAAAACCGAATGTTTCCAGGGTAGCAACTGTTTGATAGTCACCAACTGAGCTCTGGAAAGGCATAATTAAATGATTTGTGAATGATATTCTCGTAAAAACGAGGTTTGAAAAAATGAGGAGAAATAATTTTTCTCCTCTTGTTTGAAATCTGATTTAGCCTTGAACGTCGAGCTTATCAACAGTATCAAACTCAAACTTGATTTCTTTCCAAGTTTCGAGTGCAATAGCTAATTCAGGACTATGCTTAGCAGCTTCCATTAGAATGTCTCTACTCTCTTTTTCGATTTCGCGACCTGCATTACGTGCTTTCACACAAGCTTCTAAGGCAACACGGTTTGCAGCAGCTCCGGCAGCTGAACCCCATGGATGACCATGTGTTCCTCCTCCGAATTGAAGACAAGAATCATCTCCAAAAATTGCAAGCAGTGCTGGCATATGCCAAACGTGAATACCGCCAGATGCGACAGCAAAAACTCCAGGCATTGATCCCCAATCCTGATCAAAGAAGTTACCTCTCGATCTATCTTCAGGAACAAATGATTCTCTTAAGTTATCAATGTAACCAAGAGTAGTTTGACGGTCACCTTCTAGTTTTCCAACAACAGTTCCAGTATGTAATTGATCTCCTCCAGAGAGTCTTAAACATTTTGCTAGAACTCTGAAATGGATACCATGCTTTGGATGTCTATCAATAACAGCATGCATAGCTCTGTGTATATGCAGAAGCATGCCATTTTTACGACACCAGTTTGCAAGTCCAGTATTAGCAGTAAATCCACCAGTTATGTAATCATGCATGATGATTGGCATATCAAGCTCTTTAGCAAACTCTGCACGTTCGTATAGTTCTTCAGGAG